>CAYNVA010000356.1:0-15687 GCA_964400575.1 uncultured Thermodesulfobacteriota bacterium
AAATTTATCGAAGCAAATCCCGCACTGGTGAAACTGCTGGGATGCTCAAGCAAAGAAGAGCTTCTCATCACCCCGATCATAAGCCTGTACTGCAGCCCCGAAGATCGCAAAACACTTGAGCCGAAAGTATCTGAAGAAGAATTAAAAAGGAAGATCGTCAAGCTCAAGAAAAAAGACGGCTCTATATTTACCGCTTCCATCTGGGGCGTCATGGTTGAAGACGAAGACGGCTCGCCGCGATACTGTGACGGCATCATGGAAGATATTACCGACCTGCATATGCGGGAGGAGGAGCGGGAAAAGCTCCTTTCCGAAATGCAGTCGTCTCTACTGTTTTATAACCAGCCCCTTGGCGACCTGCCCTGTCGTCAGCCGACGCTATGCCTTCCCGGCATGCCGGTCGGGGAAGCGGTGCGCATGATGGAGCAGCAAAACAACGAGGTCCTGCTGGTTCGCGATAACCAGAGGAAGGACTGCGGCGTCATCACCGACCATGATCTGAGGAAGGCCGTGATGCTCCCGCACAGGCATGAGGACCGGCCGGTAGCCGAAATCATGTCGTCTCCCGTTATTTCACTGCCGGGCACTGCATCGGTATTTGAGGCCTGGTGGCTTATGCAGAATAGGGGTATTTCCCATCTTTTCGTCACCGATACCCATGGCGCCATCGTAGGCCTTATCAGCAGCAGGGATATTGCCGCCATTCACAAATATTCGCCCGCGGTGCTGCTCCGAGAGATACGCAACGACACATCGCCCGATGAGGTGATAAGGCATAATGAGGTTCTCCCCTATCTCATAACAACCCTCATCAAGAGCGGAGCGAAGCCGGAAAACATAAATCATCTGACCACCATCGTGATCGATACAATTCTGCAAAAGCTCATAGAATTTGCCATCCGGGAACTGGGCACTCCCCCGGTGCGGTTTGCTTTTCTGGTGTTCGGCAGCGAGGGCAGGCAGGAACAGACCCTCATGACCGACCAGGACAATGCGATTATTTTTGAGGACACAGCCTCCGACCTGGAAGCCTCAGTTGTTCAGGCATATTTCATCAAGCTGGGCACAATGGTCTGCAGATGGCTGAACCAGGCCGGGTATCACTATTGCGACGGCAACAACATGGCTCAAAACCCCCAGTGGTGCCAGCCCCTTACCGTATGGAAGCGGTATTTCAGCGAATGGATTCATGCGGCTTCAGCAGAAGATCTCCTGAAAACAAAAATATTTTTCGACTTTCGCTGCGCCTATGGAGAAGACGGCCTTGCGGCTCAGCTGCGCGATTTTCTTACTGCCATGGTTGCCGACAATCAGAGATTTTTTCAGCTTCTGGCCCGCAATGTTCTGCCGCTCAGCCCGCCGATAGGGCTGTTCGGAAAATTTGTCGTAGAATCTGTGGATGAGCATCGCAAGGCCTTTGACATAAAAAGCGCCATGATGCCCATTGTCGACTATGCCCGGATCTACGCGCTCAAGCACGCCGTACAAGCCACCAACACGCTTGAGCGGCTGCAGGGGTTGCATGAGCGCACTGTGCTGTCAGCGCAGAATTACCAGGAAATGGTGCAGGCCTATGGCTATCTCATGCAGATACGTCTTCAGGTTCAGGCTGCGGCAATATCGGCGGGCAGCTCAAAGCCCGACAATTATGTGACCCCAAAAAATCTAACCTCTATCGAGCAAAAGCTTCTCAAGGAAATTTTCTCCCAGATAAAAAATTTCCAGGCAAAGCTGAGCTATGATTTTACTGGCCAGATCGGGGGCGTCCAGTGATTCTTGTAACCTGCGATACCCATTGCTACTACGGCACCATCAACCAGCAGCTTGCCTATGCCGAGAACGTGCTTGGCCAGACGATCTCCTGCATCATCCACCTGGGGGACTTTGGCATCTTCAAATCCCATTTGCACGACTTTTTCATTAAAAAAGGGCAGCGTTTTAAGCGGCCGCTTTATTTTATTGACGGCAACCATGAGGATTTCAATGCGCTTGCGCAGCTTACTAAAAAGTACCAGGCCTTTTTCACCTATTTGCCCCGCGGCACTGTTCACTGCATAGAGGGCTACCGTTTTCTGGCTCTGGGAGGCGCGGCCTATATGGACTCTATGATTACCGAACATGGCGCGGTCATTACCGATCAGCAGATCAATGCATGCCTGGCAATTGACCAGACACAGGTCGATATTGTTTTGACCCATGACTGCCCGACCGGTATCGGCATGCCCAATACGCCCGGCATGGACCATTTCGGATCTACCGGTTTTCCTCGCAGCCAGGAACTGGCTGCTCATTTCAAACCGAAGCTGTGGCTGTTCGGACATCACCACAAATGGTTTTCCAGCAGGGACAGCAATACAGCCTACTATGGTTTTGAAGGGACATGGAAAGGCTTCGGGCTTCTGGATGCGGATTTCAAGCTGACCATTATCAAAAACAGGCTTGAGTGGGAAAAAACACCGTTTATAGAAAAACTGCTGGCGAAATTAAAGATCATTCGGCCGGACGGCCCCCAGCAGTAGCCTGAATCAGGCTGTCCGGCATTCGGCGCACATACCTTTTTTATGTGTTAGACAAAATAAACAGATTGGCAAAAAGCTCATGATATCTCCCCATATATCATTCCCCTGGAAGTCTTTTTTGTGGCGCGTTGTTGTTCCCACAATACTGGCCTTCACTCTGTTCATTGCCGTTATTTTTGCCTTTATAATCCCGACCATCGAAAAAACCAGTCTGGAACGCAAGCGGGAAATGATACAGGAGCTTACCAACTCGGCATGGAATATTCTCGCCAAGCTTGAAAATGATGAGCGTCAGGGCCTGCTCACACGCGCCGAAGCCCAGCGCCAGGCCATCGACCAGATTAAAAACCTCCATTACGGCCAGGCCGTAAAGGACTATTTCTGGATCAATGACATGCACCCTCGCATGGTAATTCATCCCTACCGCAACGACCTGAACGGCAGAGACCTTTCAGACTACACCGACCCTGACGGAAAAAGCGTTTTCGTCGAATTCGTCAAAATCGTCAAGGCGCAGGGATCAGGCTTCATACAGTACAAATGGCAATCCTATGATAACCGGAATCTCATCCTGCCCAAAATTTCCTATGTAAAAGGGTTCATGCCCTGGGGTTGGATCATCGGCACCGGCATATATATAGAAGACATAAAAACTGAAATTGCAGAGATAACAAACCAGATCATTAAATTCTCTGTGGTCATTCTCATAATCATATCGCTGCTTTTGAGCAGCATTATCAGCGTCAGTTATAAAACACACAAACAGCAGCGCACAGCCGAGGAAGAGCTCAAAAAAATCAGGGAAAACCTGGCGCTGACAGAAAAAATGGCCTCCCTGGGACGGCTCTCGGCAATGGTGGCCCATGAAATCAACAACCCCCTGTCAGGCATACTTTCCTATGCCAAGCTTTCCTCTAAATACCTGGGACAGGAGCCGCTGCAGCCAGCAACCATTTCGGAAACCAGGGAAAATCTAACGCTCATAGCCGGCGAAGCCAAGCGGTGCGGCGATATCGTAAAAAATCTCCTGCTGTTTGCCAAGCGAACCATGGGCGAGGTCAAAGAGGTGCATTTCAATGAAATCATCGACGTCAGCATCAAAATAATCGACCACAGCGCCAAAATGAAGAGCCTTGAGCTGGCTGCCGAGCTCGACGCGGGCGACGACCTCATTCAGTGCGACGCTGGAGCGATTCAGCAGATACTTGTTTCCATGATTGTCAACGCCATCGAAGCCTCTTCGCCGGGCAAAAAAATAGTTATCCGAACCGATTACCGTGACAGGACCGCCGTAAAAATCAAGCTCATCGATTTCGGCGCGGGCATACCCGCGGATGTTCTGCCCCACATATTTGACCCTTTTTTCTCCACCAAGGAATCCAACAAAAGCCTGGGATTGGGGCTATCGGCCGTCTACGGCATAGTGCAGCGCCACGGCGGAATCATCAGCGTCGAGTCCTGCGTGGGCAGAGGCACTGAATTTACGATCAAGCTGCCGCGAGCCCAGAACCCACATCATACGGAAAAACATTAGACAGGAGTTGTATCGCATGAACCCTTCAGATATTGGCATACTGGTTGTTGACGACGAAACGTCCGTGCGCGATGCGCTGGGCAAGTGGTTTAAGTTCGACGGCTATCGGGTGGATACCGCAGAAGACGCCAACACGGCGCTGCAGAAGCTCCAGGACAGCTCATGGGACATAGTGCTGCTGGACATTAAAATGCCGGGCATAGACGGCGTCGAGCTGCAGCGAAGAATCAAGCAGATCGACAAAAACATCATCACCATCATGATTACTGCCTTCGCCTCCGTCGAGACCAGCATTCAGGCGCTCAAGGAGGGCGCTTTTGACTATATCGTCAAGCCCGTCGACCCCGATGAAATGGGGCATCTGATCAGGAATGCCGTTGAGCAGCGCAGGCTCCTGTCTGAAAACATACAGCTGCGGCGGCAGATAGAGGAAATATCGTTCCACGATGAAATAGTGGGCGCCAGCCCGGCCCTGAAAAAGGTCATGGATAAAGTCGCAACGGTTGCTAAAACCGACTCCACCGTCATGATCCGGGGCGACAGCGGAACGGGCAAAGAGCTGATTGCCCGAGCTATCCACAGCAACAGCAACCGCCGCTATTTCCCCATCATCACCATCAACTGCGGCGCCTACACCGAAGGGCTGCTGGAAAGCGAGCTGTTCGGCCACGAAAAAGGCTCCTTTACCGGCGCCCTGTACCGCCGCCGGGGCAAGCTGGAAATGGCAGACAAGGGAACAATTTTTCTTGATGAAATAGGCAATATCGGAATGAAGATGCAGATGGATCTGCTGCGCGTCATCGAAGCCAGACAGTTCATGCGCCTCGGCGGCGACAAACTGCTTAATGTCGATTTTCGCATAATTTGCGCAACCAATAAAGACCTGGAAAACGCCATGCGCGAAGGCACCTTCCGCGAGGACCTCTATTACCGGCTCAATGTTTTTTCCATCGTGCTGCCGCCGCTGCGCGAAAGAAAAACGGACATCCCCCAGCTGGCGCGGTATTTCGTCAAAAAATACGCAGAGTCCATGAATAAAAACGTTACGGATTTAACCCCGGAAACGCTGGATATGCTGATGCACTATGAGTGGCCGGGCAATGTGCGCGAACTGCGCAATGTTATCGAGCGCGCCATGGTTGGCGCCAAAGGCACGCTGATTCAGCCGGCTGACCTGTCGTTCCCGTTTTTGCCGGGCTCTGCCCGGTCGACCGATGAGGACTCGATGGAGGACATTGAAAAAACCCACATACAAAAAATACTGGATCGTACCGGCGGCAATATTGCTCAGGCCGCGGGCATTTTAAAAATAAGTCGCCTGACCTTGTACAACAAGATACAAAAATACCGACTAAAAAAATGATCGGTGAGCTGACGGCTGCGCATGTCCTGTATTTATATAGTTCCCATCCAGACAGGCTCCCGATTCTGGCTCAAACCGCTTGAGGCTGGCATTCACGAAGCCTTCGGCTGCGGGTCGTGCTGCGTCGATATGCCGTTTGACCTTGCAGGCGCCTTCGACCCCGACCGGCGCCAGTACAACTCGTCAAAAATACTGCTGCAAATCATTGCGGCCCCGCCGGCCGGCGCAACCCGGGTGCTGGCTGTTGCCGATGTTGATCTGTTCATACCGATTCTCACCTTTGTATTCGGCGAAGCGCAGCTGGGCGGCACTGCGGCTGCCGTCTCCCTGCACCGGCTGAACAGCAAATTTTACGGCCTGCCGGAAAACCTGGATGTCCTGACCGAGCGGCTGGTGAAGGAATCGATACACGAGCTCGGGCATACCTTCGGGCTGCTGCACTGCAGGCAGCCCGGCTGCGTCATGGCCTCGTCGACGTATGTGGAGGATATTGATCAGAAATCAGGGGATATGTGCGACCGCTGCAGGGAGCAGTTGCATGTCATGCAGCATCTTCAGGTCGAAAAAGAGAGTCTATAATCTGTTCGTACTGCCCGGGGCTGAGCATGTCGGCAAGGCTGACAAGCAAATCCCCCCCGTCCTGCAGGGTGGGGCCAAGCTCCGGCTCATGCCTGCTGAGCATATCGACCCGCGTCATGGCAACCTCGTGCTCTTTTCTCTGGTACCACTCCATGGCTTTTCTGCCGAACATGAGCGACTTTAAATCATGCTCCAGATTGTCCGGCCTGATGGTCACGAGCCATCCCTGGCCCCATGGCTCAGAGGTAAGCGCCTGTGGTGCAGTTTTCAGCCCCTGGTTGACGGACAGGACCGTTCCGGTCAGGGGCGACACCAGCTCCACAATATGCTTTTGCTGAATAATATGGGCAAAGCATTGACCCTGAACCACGGCGTCACCGGCCTGGGGAAGCACAACCGTCTTGAGCGGTGAGACAATCTGGGCAAGGATCCCGTCTATGCCGATGCGCACCTGGTCGGCATCCTCGACCTTGGCCCAGCAGTGGCCGCTGTGATAAAAAAGAGCGGCACTTACCTGCAGAGAGTCAGGGATGCATAATGAGGCTGCAGCAGACACCGCTTCGCCATGCTGAGCGGCGGCGTCTACTACAGCCTCGTTTCGAATAACCTGGTCGAAAATACACTCTTCGCAGCGATAATCGCGGGTGCACAGCTTGTAGGAGATGAGCCCGCTGGTCATCCAGACGCACTGTTTTTCCTCTTCAGGAATCATATAACAGATTTTTTTCTTCATGCCACTTCTCCGCCGCTCTCCATGCTTCCCGTGACCGCTGCTCCAGACTTACTTTTTCTCTTCTTCTTTCTTAATCTTTTCGCCGCCGTCAGCCATAGTGAATCCAAGGCCGGGCTGAAATACAGCGCCTTCGGGAACAGACTGCGGTGCCGTGGCGGGCTTCGGGGCTTTCAGCATAAGCGTCAGCACTGTGCCGATGCAGAGCATAATGGCGGCGATCAGAAACGATGATGTATAGCTGCCTGTGGTAGCCGTCAGGGTCTGCTGCACGCGGCTCATCACAAAGCCTCCGATGCCCCAGGCTGTAAACATGATGCCGTAGTTGACGCCGAAGGATTTAAGGCCCCACCGGTCCTTGGTGAATGAAGGGAAAATAGAGAGATTGGCGCCGTAGTTGAAGCCCAGAAATGTTGCCAGCACGACGACCAGCAGCGCGCTGGTGCCCTGACCGCCGACAAGGGGAATGGCTGCAAGCATTAAAAGCGCCTGGAAAAACAAAACGCCGGCAAGGGTCGCGTTGCGGCCGAACTTGTCGGATGCGATACCGGCAACAATGCGGCCGGCGGCATTGCCGATGGCAAGAATGGCCACCGCTATAAAAGCAGCTTCGCCCATGCTCTTCTTGGCCATGCCGCTGACGCTGCCGATGACCATAAGGCCGCTGCCTGCGCCTATAAAATAAATGGCCCACAGCATCCAGAAGCTGGGCGACTTTATCATCTGCGTCGGCGTGCTGTCATTCTGGGCCGGAGCGGCCTTTTTCTTCTGCTGAGCAGCCGCGCCGCCGGGCACATAGCCTGCAGGGGGGTTGACCATGAAGGTTGAAAGACCGCACACGACCGCAATAAAGGAAACGCCGAAAATCATCATCGACTTCTGAATGCCCACTGTTTTCAATAAATATTCTGAAAGGGGGGCGATGTACACAGATGCAAGGCCGAAGCCCGCAACGACCAGGCCGGCGATCAGACCGGTCTTGGCAGCAGGAAACCACTTAATTGCAGGCGGTGTTGCGGCGGAGTAGCCGAACCCGATGCCGGTTCCGGCCAGAAGGCCAAATCCCAGTATCCAGCTCACATAGCTGGTGCTCTGGGAAGCCACCAGCAAACCCAGACCAACAAAAATACCTCCAAGAAACGCGGTTACCCGGGGGCCGAACTTATCCTGGCATTTGCCGGCAAGAATCATGGAAAATGCGAAAGCCAGGCAGCAGACTGAATAGGGATCGTTGAGCTGAGAAAGATCCCAGTTAAAAGCGCCCTCACCACCGGCTTTGATTGATTTCTCTATGCCGCCCTTGAAAATACTCCAGGTATACAGAACACCCAATGCAAGATTAATTCCGGTACCAGCAAATGTTACCCTCCAACCTTTGTTTTTAACAGCTTCAGACATTTTTTCCTCCTTCTGTTCTTTCATTAACGGTTTTTCACTTCATAATTAACTATTATTTTTAGTTCAAGCATCTCTGTTTACGTATTACTTATATACAATAATTATACCAAGACCAGATTGCTGTCGATATTTTAATCAAAAAGTTATTTAAGCTTTTAAAATATATTAATTTTTATCAATAAAATGTTTACAAAATAAACAAGTCGCAATCCAATGCCAGAGCAAAATCGTTCAATTTTTTTACGCTAAAATAGAAGGACGGGCAACATGGTAGCAAAAATATGGAAAATCAGCCCCTTAGAAGGACTAAGCGCTGTTTAAATTATTAACACAAATGTGTTTGTTTTTTATGTTTGTGCCGCTTGTTTTGAGGGGGGAAGGGCAGTTATAGCTGTCTAGAGCATTTTTCTTTTTGTTGTAGCCACGGGCCCTTATGGTGAGCCTTTGTTTCGTTTGCCCGTGCTATATTCTCGCAAGCGAAACTGGCAATGATGCCATGCCGATCGCTCGAACCGCACGGGCTACTCTCACCAAAAGCTCACCTGTGCGCATATGGCTATACTATTTTGAAAAATGCTCTAAATAAAAAATAAAAGCCGGGGTTGAATTAAATTCTCCCCGGAAGCTGAAAAAGGCCATTAATACATAAAGCCTATCCCATTAGGGGTTTGGTCGAGCATTTCAGGCCATGCACTCAAAAATTGGGGCATAAATACTGATCTATCCCAGTGAGCACGGCTTCTGAAGCACGATGCCAAGCCCATCAGGGGATAAGCTCTTAGAGATAAAACTGAATCTGCTTAACAAGCTGCCTTGAGCAGACAAGAAGTTAAAAGCTATATTCAAATTACCTTGTTTCTATGCCGTGCAAAGGGGTTATTATTAATAAAAAGGGAGCACGCAAAACCCACCGACAGCAGACATGCTGCAATGGTAAAGGTAAGGGGGCCTGCCGCATCCTTGCAGCTGTCTTTAATGACCGCAACGATCTGCGGGCCGGCAACGCCGGCAATCGACCATGCCGTAAGAATGGCGCCGTAGACCACGGGCATAAGCCGTGTGCCAAACACGTCAAGAACAAAGGAGGGCATGGTGCCGAAGCCGCCCCCGTAGCACAGCAGAATATAGCAGACAAGCATGCTGAACAGCAGCGGGCTGTCGATATACCGCAAAGCGACAAAAACGACAATTTGCGTTGCCAGTATGATACGGAAAGTCTGTATGCGCCCGATCCGGTCTGAAAGCCCGCCCCACAAAAAGCGCCCGGCGCCATTAAAAAGCGAGCTCACGGCAATAAGCGTGGCGCCGGCCGCAGCCAGCGCTCGCATGTCCATACCGGGGTTGCCCCGGGCCAGGATGTCCTGCAGCATGGGCGACTGAAACCCGATAAACATAATGCCCGCCGTCACATTACAAAAAAGCACAAGCCACATGAGCAGCCATTTGCCCGAGAGAATGCAGTCGCGGGCGCTCAGCATGCCGCCTGTTTGCGGGTCTGCCTGCGAGGCATGCTGCGCCGCAGCGGCACCGGGCGGATTCTTCAAAAAAGCGCCAAAAGCAACCGTCGCTCCCATGATAAGGCCTATATACATAAATGTCAGGGCAATATCATCGCCTGTCATCTGCATAAGGGCCGGGCCGATCAGCTTTGACATAAGCAGTGCGCCGAACCCGAACCCCATGACAACCATGCCGGTTGCAAAGCCCTTCCTGTCAGGAAACCACTTGCCCACAGTGGCCACCGGCGTCACATAGCCAAACCCCATACCGATACCGCCGACAACCCCGAACCCGAAATACAGCAGCAGCAGGCTGTGGTACTTCAGAGCCAGCCCTCCGAGAATGTAGCCCAGAGCATACAGCGCCCCGCCGGTCATTGAAAGTTTCACCGGGCCGATCCTCGGCAGGTTGATGCCACCCCAGGCGGCGGAAAAACCGAGAAACAATATGGCAATGGAAAATGCCCATGCAACCTGAGAATTTGACCACCCCATGGCCGTCACAATAGGCTTCTGGAAAAAACTCCACGCATAGACGGTGCCCAGCATCAGCATGAGTATGGTGCCCATAACGACGACCACCCATCGATAGGGCAAACGGTCTGTCGATTGATATGTCTGCTTCATGTGTGCAACTTTGTGTTTGATGAGTTCCGCCGTTTGCCATTGAGAGGAGTCCGCCGTGGCTGATGGCAATCTCGTTTTACCTTGCAGGGGCACAAAATTTTGAGCCCCTGCGAATTAAACCATCTGAAAATTCTGAAAAATATCTTTCCCAAAGCACACTTCGAAAAAAATGCCCAGCACCTGCTCGCGGGTCATGTGCTCATAGTCCTCACGGCGCGGCAGCACCAGAAGCCCGCCCGCATCGACGGCCCCCGGGCTCACAACCATATGGTCGCCGTCCTGGCTCAAATAGCAGGCCGGGCGGTGCGCTTTGCGCGGCAGAAGCATGCCGATGAGATCGGGGCCGTCTGCGGCAATCAAGATATTAACCAGGGGCTCATCATGGGCACGGGTCACATTCTTCAGGTGGCTAACGGCACGAATCAGGTTCTCCTCAAGCGCGGCAGGATCCCTGCTGCGGCAGATAAAAACGCCGCGGCAATCAACCTCGCCTGCAAAACAGGCCCCCTGCCCCTGCATATCATCGATCTGTGACAGGCCCATTCCTGCGGCCAGTAAAAGCTGCACCTGCGGCACAAGCGGTATGCAGCCTGCAGGATATGCCTGAAAATGGAGATGATCGGGTGCTGACGCGCCACAGGCCGGGCCGTTATAGAAAGCTTCAAACGCGCCGTCCAGATCAGCGACAAATGACAGCATCGCACCAAGGCAGGAGCCGATCTCCTGGGGTATATGCTGAGTATGTGAAACGACCAGGTGCTCCGGGAAAATGGGGTATGGATTGCAGAGAATGAGCCAGTCTTTTTTATACGCGAGCGCCCGCTGATCAGGATAGAGATTTTCCGGACAGAGAAAGCAGGGTCGCTTTTCTATGGAGTGCTTGTCGACTTTTGCCGAGGAGCTTCTCATGCGGAACGGGTTGTGCTGCAGCTCCACCTCAAGATCGGTGAGGAAAAGTTTTTTATACAGGCTCTGCCGAAGGCCCTCATGCGCCTGGCGCAGTTCGGGCCAGCTGTCAAGCTGCTGGCGCATGAATGCTGATAGACGCCCAGCCAATGATGGCAATGCTGAAGCCTCAGCATATGGCGCGAGAAGTTTGTCGTCGGCAAGGATATGTTTAAATAGTTTCATTGGTTAAATTGGTTTGATTGGTTCTATTGGTTACATTACTTGGATTAGTTACATTGGTTTGATTGGTTAGATTCGCTGCATTGGCTACAATGGTTGCATTATTTACAATATGCATTAACAGCTTTTATAACATGACTTTGACGTATCGGACAATTATATATTACCAGAGCAAATCTATAATGAATGTATGCGACTGCTAATCTTGCTTTTGACACGTCATGTGCACTTTTACAAAAAAGCCTGACCACCCTAGCCAGTAGTCAGGCTTTTTTGATACCTCAAGTTCAGTGTTAATTCTTCCCAACCATCGGCGCAATCATTTCAAGCACTCTGCCTACCGCTGCCCTTAGCGCGGTGTTGCTTATGCCGCGGCTTATTTCACCAGGGTAAGTTTGCCGGAGCAGGTTCCTATCAGTGCCCGGTAATCTCCCTTGCCAAGCGCTGCTCCGTCAATACTCACCTTCATAAACATGAACCGTTTGAACAATACGCATTTGCTCAAAACAGCTATCTCACAGGTCTCCCATCTGACCGGAGTGTTTTGGTCAAACACCGTGCCCTTCGGGCCGATGACGAGCAGGCGCCTGGTTTTCTCTTTTTCACCCAGAAACCAGCCCCGGGCCCTGGGTATGACTTTTACCGTGCAGTCCGGGCAGATTTTATTATAAAAGGAATCGTTATCGTCGCAGTCCGGGCCTGCGGTGCAGTTATCACCGTAGCCGTCACCGTCTTTGTCGATGCAGCCTGCAGGCGCCTGAGTTGTCGTGGTTGTGCTTGGCCCTGTTGATGTCGTGGTGCTTGACCCGGCAGTTGTCGTGGTTGTTGATTGTGTTGTCGTGGTGGTCGGTTGTGTTGTCGTGATGGTGGGTACGCTCGTTGTTGACCCCACGGTGGTAGTGGTGGTTAAAATGGTTGAATTATCAACCTGTCCTGCCCGTACCGGCCAGACATAGAAGAAGACCGTCTTATCGTTGCTGTTGAAGAAGCCGCCGATCAAGTTCACGAGCCACGCGTAGTAGCTATAGAGCGCGTAGGACGTAGATGACCAGTAGTCGAACGACTGCACATTTGTGAAGGGATGACTTTGCGGCAGGGCCGGACTGTGCCGGGCATAGTCGACAAGACTGTGCAGCTCTTTTCTGTTGGGCAGGCGCCAGTCGCTATGGCCACCGGTATTGAGCGTCCTCACATAATCCAGCGCCGCCTGCCATGTCAGGGATCCGCCAGAGTTAGCGTCTTTCGTCCACTCAAGGCCCGTGAGGTTATCGGTCACCGTGCTATCACCATTATCGATAAACCGCGGATCCGGCCAGGCAACACCATTCTGCAACTCGCCATCCTGCCCCGTACCTGCGCAGGTTATAGTATCGCCGACGGTATCATGGCACGTGGTCTGCCCGGTCTTCGGCAGGCAAATGGCCGAATAGTCCAATGGCCCACACTGCCCTGCCCGTACCGGCCAGACATAGTAGGAGCTCTCCTTATTGCCGCAGAAGACGTTGCCGCCGTACATGTCCACGATCCACGCGTAGCGCGTAATGAGAGCGTAGGACGTAGAGGACCAGTAGCAGTCCGCCTGCACATTTGTGAAAGGGTTCGGCGGCAGGGCCGGATCGTACACACCGGCATGCACCAGGCTTTCAAGCTCATGCACATTGGGCAGCCGCCAGTCGCTCTGGCCAAGGTAGGATTCCCTATTCAGCTTCTTTATATAATCAAGGGCATGTTGCCAGCTGACAGCACCATCGCCAACCGTTTCGTCAGTATCATTATCTGCATCGTCTGTGCCCAGAAGATTTGCATTCTTGGCCCACACCAGGCCCGTTAGATTATCGAAAACCGTGCCGTCAGCGCTTTTGCTCAATCGCGGATCGGGCCACGGCACACCAGCCTGTATATCGCCGTCATCGCCGGCTGCAGAACTAATAGTCTGCCCGGTGCGCGACACCTCGGCAGGGTATGCCGCACATATAAAGACAGGCAGCAGCAGGTCAAACACGGTCAGAAGGAATAGCGATTTCCTAAACTGCATCTATGCCCCTCTTTGAAAATTATTAATTACAGCTATAAACTCTTGAGCTTGTAAGTCAACAAGAAACTCTTTGCTAAAAAGGGAGTTCCGTGGGGCGGATGGGAAAAGCGACCAAGGCATTGCGGGGCGGAGGTGAAGCGTTACTTCTGACTCTGAACGCTAAGCACAATATTTTGCGCCCTTGCTTTGCTGCCCAAATTCCACATTACGGCTCTCTTGCTGGATAAATAAAAACCCGCAAAATTACAGCTTACCAACCTTATGTTGCAATAAATCAATCGACTTAACTGCGATCAGATCCGGTTTAAAAACCTCGCCGTGGTTAATGAGCCTGTAACAGTATGAACTTTGTCGGAATGTGAAAGTATCTTGAAGAAGGAGGCGCGCAGGGAGAATGCGGGGGAAGAACACTCTCCCTGCACGTTTATGAGGAGATTTTGTACTGAATGCTACTCTGAAACAATCCTTTCGCTGTAGGTTTCTGATTTGTGCAGGGAGTATGAAAAGGGGGGAGGGAACACACTCCCTGCACTATCAGTTCAAACAACTCTGTTCTTGCTGCTCAATTTTTTTCTTCATTCTGATTCATATATAGCATGTGAATAATTAAAAAATGGTTAAAACAGTATTAGATAATTTTAATGCCGTTATGTGTGCCCAGAAAATTACAGATCTCTACTCTACCCTGTTGGTCCCCTAAGCTTTTCGCTCTAGTTCCCCAGGTAGAGGTCGTCGAAATAAGCGGTAGCGTGCATCGATGGCGGGTTCGCAGGGTCGATGCTTTCGTCGCGCATATCGGCGCGCAGCTCGAAGAAAATGCGGATGCCAGAGAATTTTTCCGGCACGAAGCCCCATTGTTCCTTGAAGTCCTTCCGAAAATCTCGTTCGAAATGTATCCAGCGTCCCAATTCGGGCTGTGTTTTGGTGAACAAGATGAATTTCCTGTTGATCATGTTGAAAGGCGGGTGGTCAATCCCCGTCAGCAGATAGCTTATCTCTGCGGGCGATCCGCCTGGTGAAGTCGCTGTCCCGTTTGCGATTACGACGCACTGCATGTACATTTTCGTGGGACTGCGATCCCACTTCTCGACATAGTAGTTTCCGGAGACGCGCGAAGGGAAGACCGAAGGCTGAATGGACTGGATTAAACCCTGAATGCTGGCTCCCGCGCGCGGCGGGTTCATGGCGTTCATGAGCAGTTCTACCCGCGCCGCCCAGCTACCGCTCAAGGCCCTTGCCGTTGATGTGGTGAAGGATCCCCAGTGCGCGCGGTCCGGAAAGTACCACCAGGGCGCCGTGCCATCTTCAAAGCCCGGATTGGTGAGCATGTTGAAGGGACGGCCCTCGGGAACCGAGGGGATGGGAATGGGGGCAGGCGGCGTGAACTTAGTGCCGGAGGTCCAACCGGAGGGAACCGGCGGAACACGGGTCTGTACGCCAAGCCCCATCAACGAGAAGAGTTGGTCTCCGTTCCGCAGTGTAAATATCGCAAGCCCCACCAAGAGGACGACCCCGACGGTAATGATAAAAAAAACCTTCATGCGGCGATGTTTTCGCATGGCAGGCAACGCTCCTAGATGATTGATAAGAAACCGCTTTGCGATGGGTAGAATATAAAATGGGGGCGGTTGTGTGTTAAGGATGAAACGGGGAGCCCTTGGGGGCGGAGGGAAGGCATGACACCTGACGCTGAATGCTCCTGATCACAATATCTTGTGCCCTTGCTTTCCAGCCAAAACTCCACATTACGCCCTCTTATGTAACCTGTGGGCCATTGCTTAATTATTCCACATTATCAGAAAAAGTCCGTGCTCTGTCAGATTAAATTAAACCTAAATTCAGCAAGTGGAGGATTACGTACCGGCTCTACAACTAATTGAACCAATCCAACCAATTTAACTGTTTGCTAACTGCCTCTCTTGTATCTCCTGCGTGCGCAGGCTGTCTTTATATTCCGCGTACCGCACCTCCTGCTCGTTTGAGAGCCCGGCGTCGGTATTGTCCTCCCAGCGGCGGCAGAGATAGACAGGCTCATACATTCTGCCCACCAGGTAATCGCGTGATATCCGAAGCGACACGGCATAGTCCTCACCATAGCTCACATTGGGGATCGGAAACCGGCGCAGAAGGCTTGTGGCAAAGACGCGCGGCGCGCCGATGCCGTTTACGCGCAGGAGATTATTGCGGCCATTGTCGTCACTCCACTCGCGGTGGTCGATGATGCCGGGCGGCAATTTTTCGAGATTGAAATTAACAAGGCGGTAGGAGCCAACCA
>CAYNVA010000357.1:0-1675 GCA_964400575.1 uncultured Thermodesulfobacteriota bacterium
TGGGGTTTGCCCGCGCCAAGCACGCCTTCGGTGTCCCAGACCGAGGCGTCGGAGCCAATCATGACATAGTCTCTGAGCAGTATTTCCCTGAGGTTGTCTTCGCACATGGAAAAGAAAACCGCGTCAACGTCAAGCTCCTCCTCCGATAGAATCGAGAACAGGGCCTCGCCCACGGACTGACCGCGCAGGGCTGCAGCAGCCCCAAGCCGCATACCTTCAAGGGGCTTGTTTTTTTTGGTCATGACTTTTGCAATTAATATGTCGCGCGCCAGTTCATCTTCTGTCATGCGCTGGAGAATATCGGCATATATCCGCTTGCGCATGTCAGGTGATTGCAGGCGCTCGAGCTCGGCAGCGTTGCCGTTTTCGCAGGCCCATGCCGGGAACACTACATCAAGTCCCGTGCTGGAGGCTGTGTAGGGATAGCGATCAGCAAAAACTGTCATGCCCCCGGCGCGGGCTTTTTCGATAAGCTCGAAAACCGCAGGCAGCTTGTGCCAGTTGCTTTTGCCCTGCGTCTTGAGATGCGATATCTGCACCGGCAGGCCTGCGCTGCGCCCCACATCAAGCGTTTCAGTGATTGCTTCAAGCAGCTGGTCGCCCTCGCTGCGCATGTGGCTTGTGTAGATGCCGCCGAAACGGGCAGCGATTTCTGCGAGCCCGATGATTTCGTCGCGGGCAGCGTACATGCCGGGCGGATAGACAAGCCCGGTTGAAAGCCCCCAGGCTCCGGCCTCCATCTGCCGGGCAAGAAGACGCTCCATTGTCTGCATTTCATCGGGTGTTGGCTGGCGGTTGCCGTAGCCCATAATCGAGCCGCGGATATTGCCATGGCCGATAAGCGGCACTATATGGCAGGGGAGCTTTTTTGTTTGTACGGTTTCGGCAAACTCATCAAGATGCGTCCAGCAGAGTTCAAGGCCCAGGTTTTTTATGCTTTTTTCCCGCTGCGCGCGAGCCGCGCCCAGCAGCGGGGCAGCCGACAGGCCGCAGTTCCCGACGACTTCGGTTGTTATGCCCTGCATGATTTTGCCCCGGCCCGGCGGCTGCACCAGCATATTAAAGTCCGAGTGGCCGTGCATATCGATAAAGCCCGGGCAGATGTGGATATCCCGTGCATCGATGTACTCGCGGGCTTGCGCGCCCTGCAGCATGCCAACAGATGAGATCGTGTCGCCGGTAATCCCCACATCGCAGCGCTGCGCAGGCGCCCCTGTGCCGTCAATTACTGTGCCGCCCTGGATGAGTATGTCAAACATCGTCTGGCCACCCGTTTTTCAGTTCTATTTGGTCATGCCCGCGCATTATACCTTAATTTTTTTTTCAAAACATGCTAAAGTTTATTATTCTAGGAGTTTACACAAAAAGGAGATATTCATGCTCAGCGAACAGGACAAGGTAACCATCAAGATACCCCGCCAGCTCTATGACAAGCTCAAGACAATACTTGATGGCTCGGGCTACAATTCGGTCACTGATTTTATCGTGTATGTGCTGCGTGATCTTGTTGCCTCAACACGCAAGCCCGACGGGAAAATCAGCGAAGTCGAATTTGATGAAATCAAGCAGCGCCTGCGCAACCTGGGGTATCTTGAATGAAAAGGCGTCTGCACAGCCTTGCTTGTGTAGTGGTTGCAGCTGTCTGCCTGTGCTCGGGCTGCATCAAGCATGTAAT
>CAYNVA010000358.1:0-5576 GCA_964400575.1 uncultured Thermodesulfobacteriota bacterium
CCGTGCTGCCGCGCCAGCCTGATGGATTCAACAACATCTGCAAATCCGTAGCCTTTCGGCTTGTAGTAGCGCCTGTACAGCTCCGGACGGGCGCTTGAGAGACTGATGCGTATGCTGTCCAGGCCGCTGCGGCAAATGGCCTCCACAAAGCGGGGAACGCTGCCGTTGGTGTTGAGGTTAATGGTGCCCAAGCCGGTTTCCTTTCGTATGGCACGTATCGACTCGCTTATCCGCTGCCACTGCATGATGGGCTCGCCCTCGCAGCCCTGCCCGAAGCTGATGATGGGGTCCCTGGCCTCATCGAGATGCCGCACAAAGGGCCCGACGATCTCCTGCAGCCCGGGCACGAAGCTGATGCGCTCCTGCGGGGCCATGCACGAACTGTCGGGCTGCAGCGATATGCAGCCAAGGCAGCCCGAATTGCACACGGGGCTTGTGGGGATGGGTGCTTCCCAGCGGCGAAAGAAAAAATTTTTCGCGGCAAAGCAGTGATAGTGGACAGCGCAGTTGCGCAGATGCTCTACGAGGCGATTGCCGGGATATTCACGCAGCCGCTTTTTTATATTGGCAAGCAGGGTCCGGTCGTCAAAATTGTCCGGGTTCCAGCGGAAATTGTCATCAATCTCGAAGGCCGGCGCATAATAGGCCTCATCATGAAACCCCACGGTGCTGTAGGCCCACATGGGAAGCATGCTGCTTTTTCTGCTGTAGTCCATGGCCGGCAGCAGCAGCCGCACCCAGCCCTGCTGGATGAATGCCGACACGGCATTGCACCTGACTGTTGTGCGGCCGATTTTTGTCTCGGTAAGCAGAACGATCTTTCGCTTTTTGGGGTCATAGCCATAGGGCGGGCAGCCCGGATGAAAATAAAGCCTGCTCATGGGGGGCAGCTGCACGAGGTCGCCTGGCACGGGCCGCGCCAGGTGCGGGCCGCTTGCACCGACCATTTCCAGAAACTGGTGATCGTAAATAGTTCCCTGGTCGTCGGCAAATAAAAGTTTGGGTCTCATGGCCATAGTGCTGCCCCCCGCCTGCAAGGCGGGGCATCCCGGTAGATACGATTGATATTTTTATAGGTGCCGTGCTTTGCCCCGCTTATCCCGCAAGCGGTACGCAGCACATTCCGGTCAGCGTGCCGGGATATGTTAGGAAATAGTTTTCTTAAACCGTATGAGGCTCAATACAAGGGTGCCGAGCCCGATTGCCAGCAGGCACAGACCTTCATCCCACAGCACGTCTATGCCGACGCCTTTAAGAAATAAACTGCGCACGATAACCGTAAAATAGCGCAGGGGAAACAGGTAGGTGACCATCTGGATGGGCCTGGGCATATTTTCAATAGGAAAGATAACACCTCCGAGCAGCACAATGACCATAATGAAAAAAAACGTTATCACCATGGCCTGCTCCTGCGTGCGGGAGGCAGTGGAGATGAAAAGCCCCAGGCCGAGCGTGGTAAACAGAAAAATAGACGAAAAGAGAAACAGAAGCGGGATGCTGCCCTTGATGGGCACATTGAAGATCAGCTCGGCTCCGGTCAGGATTATCGCCACATCCGCAAGCCCGATAAAGATAAAAGGCGACAGTTTCCCGATGATTATCTCAACGCGCGTGGCCGGCGACACCAGCAGCTTCTCAAGCGTACCGACTTCACGTTCGCGCACAAGGCTCTGGGCGGTAAGGTTGGTGGTCACGATGAGCAGAATCATGCAAATGACGCCGGGCACAAAAAAATCTTTGCTCAAGAGTTCGGGGTTATACCATATCCGCATCTCTTCGTTGATAATGGTTGCTTTCCCGGCGTCGCGGCGCCAGGTGCCAAAAAAGTCGTTCTTGTTGAACAATGACGTATCGATACTCTGCAGCGCAATTTTAGAGGAAAACCGCTGAGAAATAATAGTGGCATAGGTCATGGCGATGGTGGCGCTGTTTGATTCGGTTCCGTCTACAAAAAGCTGTACCTGCGGCGATGTGCCTGTTTTGAAGTTTTTTTGAAAATCAACCGGTATGTCGATGCCGATTTTGATTTTGCCCCGGTCAAGAAGGTCGCACAGTTCATTCCTGCTTGCAGGATAATAGAGGATATCGAAATATTCGCTGTGGCCGAACTGCTCGACATACCGGCGGCTGAGATAGGTTTTATCCTGATCAAGAACGCCCGTTGGCACATGCCTGACTTCAAATGAGGCGGCGTATCCCAAAACCGCGAGCTGCAGAACGGGCGCAAAAAACAGCAGGGGATACATCTTCCAGTCCCGCTTCAGCTGATGCAGTTCTTTTATAGTAATGGCGATAAGGCGATGCAGGCGCACGGGCTAATACCTCTTTTTAAAGAAAAGGCTGCTGCCGACCAGTGAAACAACGGCAAAAAGGAACAGGATGGCCGCCTGCTGATACAGCACTGACCAGCCAACCCCCTTCAGAATAATGCCGCGCAGTATGACCATATAGTATTGCAGCGGCATCAAAGCCGCTATAATCTGTATGGGCCGGGGCATGCTCTCAAGCGGAAAAATAAAGCCCGACAGGATGATCGAGGGCAGGATGGTCACTATGAACCCTATAAACCATGCAACCTGCGAGGTCTTTGAAATGGCCGAGATAAAAAGTCCCGCGCCGAGGGCCGACCCGAGGAATAAGAGCGACAGAAAAAGAAACAGCGGCACACTGCCCCTGAACGGCACATTAAAAAAATACCTGCCCGCAAGCACGATGAGTATGAGATCGAAAAAAACGATGACTATGTAGGGCGTAATCTTGCCGATCATGAGCTCGATGGGGCGCAGCGGTGAAACCATGAGGCTTTCGATGGTGCCCTTTTCCCGCTCCTTCACCAGCGACAGCGACATGCGGATTGCCCCGACAACCATGACGATAAGACCGATGAGGCCCGGCACAAGAAAATTGAGGCTGGCAAGCTCGGGGTTGTACCAGATGTTGGGGCGCACGTCCAGCGTGGCCATGGACGAGGCGCCTGCAATACCGTTTGAGTTCAGAAGATCGAAAATAACGTTCATTGATGCGGCGGCAAGGATCGCTTTCACATAGCCCATGGTGATATTTGCCGTATTGCTGTCGGTGCCGTCGATGATCACCTGCACGGGCGTGTTTTTGCCGTTAAAAATATCCTTCTGAAAATCCCGGGGGAACTGCAGCGCCACCTTCACCTCTCCCCGGTCAAGCACGCCCGCCATATCGCTGTCTGCTGTCAGCCGTTTTTTCAGCACGAAATATCCGGAGGTGACGAACCTGTCGACAATGCTCCGGGACAGTTCCGTCCGGTCAAGGTCATAGACGGCCAGGGGGATATTGCGCACATCAAGGTTAATGGCATAGGCGAAAACGACGAGCATGACGATGGGCAGCAGCAGGAGCAGCCACAGCGCCAGCGGATCGCGCAGGACCTGGATGAACTCCTTATACAGAAGGGCGCTGATTCTGCGAGCCATTGTTCTTTTCCTGTGCCAGAGATACAAACACATCCTCTATGGAGGGCTCAATCTGCTCAAGCAGCGCAACGTTGATGCCCTCCTGCGCCAGTATGCGCGCAAGCACGGGCATGGCCTGTGCGGCGTCGTCAACCGAAATGTGCAGCTCGTCGCCGTAAAAATTGACGTCCAGGATGACCTCGCTGGCCTTCAGCAGCTTATAGGCCTTATCGATGGGGGAGCACTTGAGGTTTAAAAGCTGCTGGGTGATATAGTCTTTTTTCAAACCCTCCGGCGTGCTGCAGGCGACAAGGTTGCCCTGCCAGATAAAACCGATGCGGTTGCAGCGCTCGGCCTCCTCCATGTAGTGGGTGGTTATAAACAGGGTGGTGCCTGCGTGCGACAGCTCATAGAGAAAATCCCAGAGAATGCGGCGCGACACGGGATCGATGCCGGCGGTAGGCTCATCCAGAAAAATTATTTGCGGCTTATGCACAACCGAGCAGGCAAGCGCCAGGCGCTGGCGCCAGCCGCCCGAAAGCCGCGATGCCAGGGTTTTACGGTAGCGCTGCAGCTGCACCAGCTCTATGGCCTGCTCGATATTACTCTGGCAGGTTTTGCGATCAGCAATATAGAGCCTGCCGTAAAAGCTCAAATTCTCTTCGACCGTAAGATCCTGATACAGGCCGAAGCTCTGGGACATATAGCCGATCTGCTCCTTGACCTTTTCTGGCTCGCTGATGATGTCATAGCCTCCGATGGAGCCTTCGCCGCTGGTGGGCTCAAGCAGTCCGCAGAGCATGCGGATGGTGGTTGATTTACCGGCTCCGTTTGGCCCGAGAAACCCGAAAATCTCTCCCTGCCGGATGGAAAGGTTCAGGTTGTTGACGGCTGTGAACTTGCCATACCGCTTGGTGAGGTTTGTGGTTTCAATAGCGATCTTAGTATAGGCTGTCATGGAAGTATGTGCCGTGCTGCTTTATTTGGAGGGTTCGATTGCAATAGCGACATCAGCTGGCATACCCGGCTTTAATTTCTCTTTCTCGTTTTGGATCTGCACTTTGACGCCGTAGACTAGCTTGACACGCTCTTCCTTGGTCTGAATGTTTTTAGGCGTAAACTCAGCCTCCGGCGAAATATAGATCACCTTGCCGGGGAACTGCTCATTGGGGAACGAATCAACCGTGACAGTGGCGGCCTGCCCGATAATCACTTTCCCGAGGTTCTTCTCGGAAACATAGGCCATAATCCACATATCCTGAAGATCAATGATGCTGAACAGAACACTCCCGACCGACACAAGTTCCCCCGGTTCCACATATCGCTCGCTGATAATGCCCTTGCACGGACTGGCAATGGTGGCATCCTTAATTCTTCTCTTGATAAGGTTTACGGCTGCCTCGGCGCTTTCCTTGACAGCCTGCCCTGCGGCGATGTCTTCAACGCGATAGCCGGACTGAAGCATGTTATTATCCTGCTTGGCCCTTTCATAGCGCTTCTGGGCTGATTTATAGTTTGTTTCAACCGTATCGCGCGTATTCTCTGCAGCCACCTTATCGGCATGCAATTTCCGGACGCGCTCATAATCGCGTTTGGCATTTTCAAAAATGATTTCAGCCTCCTGCAGAGCTTCCTGAGCTTTCCCCACATCCTCCTTACGGAAACCGCTCTGCAGCATGCCGAATCGGGCCTGTGCTTCCCGCAGGCGACCTGCAGCATTCTCAAGTTCCAGATCCATTTTTTCATGATCGATGGCCGCAAGCACATCGCCGGGCTTCACCCTGTCGCCTTCGTCCACAGCAAGATTCAAAATCCTGCCCGCCACCTCAGAGCGTATATCAACCTGCGTTGCCTCTATGGTTCCGGTAGATTCTACAATGGAATCATTGCCGCTCTTGCAGCCTGTTATGCAAGCAACAAAAACAAATAAAATAAAATATTTCATAAAGAACCATCCATCATGGTTTCGGTTATACAAGCATCTGGAATCACCCCTCCGCCGGGATGCGGCACATGCTTTTCTTGAGCTTTTTAAACAACTTGACTGGTATTTAGTACCGCAAGGCTATGCAGGAAGTCAAGGGTCAAGATATGCTGACCATTAATAACTTTATACACTGCAGGCAAAAAAAGTTTCTTGAAAGTTTC
>CAYNVA010000359.1:0-6067 GCA_964400575.1 uncultured Thermodesulfobacteriota bacterium
CCACTCGTGGTGCATGCCCTGGCCCGCCACCCAGCGCCAGAGCATGAGGGGCGTGCAGGGCGGGTCAACAAACCGCAGCAGCAGCACCTCGCCGATCGAGACCAGCAGGCACAGCAGCAGCAGTCTGGTTAGCCATCGTAAAATTTTTTTCAAAATGCTCAGCATCCTTCGTTAGTTGTTGATCGTTAGTTGTTGATCGTTAGTTGTTGATCGTTGGTTGTTGATCGTTAGTTGTTGATCGTTAGTTGTTGATCGTTAGTTGTTGATCGTTAGTTGTTGATCGTTAGTTGTTGATCGTTAGTTGTTGATCGTTAGTTGTTGATCGTTGGTTGTTGATCGTTTTCAATCCACCTCCTGACTACCGACTCCTGACTTGGCAATAAACAGAAGATTAGATGTTTAGATGATTAGCTATCAGCAAAACTTCAAATCTTCCAATCCTCTAACCTTCTGACCTCCGACCTCTGACTTCTGACCTCCGACCTCTGACCTCTAACCTCCGACCTCACCATTCTTCAATCGCCCTACTTCACCCTTCCAATTTAAGAAGGAAAGTGTTATGAAACTTCACATATTCAACATTTTTCAACGATTTAGCCGTTTGCAGCAGCAAAGGCAACCAAAAAATTCACACGAACTCACAGTCACGCAATGTCCTGTCGAGCCACCAGATCGCTGATTGTTGCGACCATGCTGTGCATGCTCCCTTTGCGGGTGTTTGCCGCCGATGTGGCCATTATATCCTCAAGCGATATAATCCCCTACAATACATGCATAGCCGGCATCAAGGAAGCGCTTTCGGCATTGTCACTCCAGACAACGGTGCTGCCTGAGGATCCAGAGGATGCGCTGGAAGCCGTCAAAGAGATAAAAGGCACAAACCCCCGGCTCATGATAGCTGTGGGGCCGCAGGCCGCTTTTGCCATGACAAAAGAGAAAGGTTCTCCGAAGCGGCTTTTCTGCATGATACTGAATCCCGAAAAGCTGCTGAAACAGGCCGATGCATTTCCCGGCGTGAGCCTGAATATTTCGCCGGCCCTCCAGATGCAGAAAATACGGGACACATTCCCGGGCCGCACGCGCATCGGGGTCTTGTACACCCGCGAGGCAAATCAGGCCACTGTTGAGGCCCTTGCCATTGAAGCCAAAAAAAATATCCTCACGCTCATACCCTTTCCCGTGGCCTCGGCAAACCAGATATCCACCACCCTTGAGTCCAAAGACTTTGCCGTGGACGCGCTGCTGATCATTCCCGATGAACAGCTGGGGTCGACCAAAATCGTTGAATACATCATCAAGGAGGCCCTGCGCAGAAAAATACCCGTGGTGGGCTACAACAGCTGGTTTGCCAAAAACGGCGCCGTGCTTGCCTTTGCCGTTGACTACAAGGGTGTGGGGCAGCAGACGGCCGCCCTTGCGCGGACGCTGCTTGCGGGTGGCGCCCTGGAGGCTGCGGTCTTTGCCCCGCCCGCAAAAATAAAAATAAGCATTGATGCAAAAACCGCTGAAAAACTTGGTGTGCAGCTTGCTCCCGCCGCCATCGGGCAGGCCGATGAGGTGATCAAATGATGAAGTGGGGCCTCAATCTCAAGTTTATCTGCTACACGGTCTTCATCGTCGTATTCATATCGCTGGTGTTCAGCGCGGTCTTCATTTTTCAGTCGCGCAAGGCGCTGCTGCACGAGTTCAAGAACACGGCCCAGTCGCTTGTAAAAAACCTGGCGCTCAATATCGAAGTGCCCCTTTTCATCGAAAACCAGTCGGCCCTTTCCTCGCTGGCCCAAAACCTCATGAAAGAGGAATCTGTGCAGAGCGTGAGCATCTATAATGAAGCCGGCAAAGCCATGGTGTCGCTCAGCAAAGGCCGCCAGCTCTTTCCCTGGCAGCAGGAGCTTGTGGTCTATCAGGTATACTTTTCCTCCGACACGGGCGGTGCAATGACCGATGAAATGAAGCTTTTCTACCAGCAGGAAAAAGGCGGCGGCGACAAGGGCCGCCTCATCGGCAGGATCGAAGTCCTTTTCTCGCGCGACAGCATCATCAGCGCACTGAACCGCATGCGGTGGTGGATATTCATCTCGGCAACCATTGCTGCCTGTATCGGCGGAGTTGCAGCGCTCTATTTCTCGCGCACCCTGATTCTGCCTGTTCAGCGGCTCGCTCGGGCCACCTACTCGATAGCCCGCGGCAACTGGGAAGAGCGGCTCTCCATATCGGGCACCGACGAGCTCGGGCAGCTGACCGAATCCTTTAACCTCATGGCCCAGTCGCTCATCTCCAAGCGCGACGAGCTTGAGGACACCTACCGGGCGCTTGCGCTTCGGGACAGGCTGGCCGAAATCGGCAAATTTTCAACCATAATCGCCCATGAGCTGAAAAATCCGCTCGGCATCATCAAGGGCGCCGTGGATATCATAGCCAAAACGTCAACCGCGCCCCAGCTGCGCACAACCATGACCGGCTACATTCAGGACGAGGTGCAGCGGCTCAATAAAATTATCGAGGATTTTCTGGCCTTCGCCCGGCCTGCCCCGCCGCAAAAAGTGCTCTGCGATGTCAACGATGTGGTGCGCAAGTTTGCCAGCCACTTCACCATACCCGACAAGGCACAAAAAAACGTACAGCTGCAGGTGGAGCTGGGCGCCCAGACGCAGGCCGAAATTGATGAGGACCAGATATACCAGGTGCTGCTGAACCTGGCCAACAATGCACTGCAGGCCATCGGGCCTGACGGCATCATCACCATCCGCACCGACTGCCATGAAGGACTGGTCACCCTGCAGGTGCTGGACACGGGGCCGGGCATACCGCCCGAGATGCGCGAGAAGGTATTCGAGCCGTTCTTCACCACCAGAGCACAGGGCACGGGACTCGGCCTTGCAATTGTGAAAAAGTTTATTGAAAGCCATCAGGGCGGGGTTTCCATCGCGGAAGCACCCGGGGGCGGCACAATTTTTAAAATCTATCTGCCGGGCGCCGATGCCTGAGCCGTGGCAAGGAGCATACTATGAACAAAATTTTAATCGTCGATGATGAAAAAAAGATGCGCCATATCCTCCAGATAATTCTGGAGCAAAAGGGTTACCGAACCGAACAGGCGGCAAACGGCAGCGAAGCCCTCGAGCTTATCAAAAAATTCCACTATGCCATGGTCATCACCGACCTGAAAATGCCGGTCATGGACGGCCTGGAGCTGATCCGGGAAATCAAGAAAATCGACCCCGATTATCCCGTGGTCGTGCTGACGGCCTACGGCTCCATCGATTCCGCCGTGGGGGCAATGCGCGAAGGCGCCATAGACTACATCACCAAGCCGTTTGAGGAAGAAAAAATCCTGCTGACCGTGCAGCGCTCGATCCGGTTCTCTGAACTGGTGGATGAGAAGCGTATTCACCGCGAGGAGCTGTCCGAGTTTTTCGAGTTTCACAATATCGTTACCGAATCGCAGCAGATGCTGCAGATCATCAAGCAGGCGGCCATGGTGTCCAAGAGTCCGAGCACGACGGTGCTGCTGCTCGGGGAAAGCGGCACCGGCAAGGAGCTGCTGGCCCAGGCCATTCACTACAACAGCAGCCGGGCTGCAAAAAAATTCATGGCTATCAACTGCGCGGCCATCGCCCCGACGCTCATCGAAAGCGAGCTGTTCGGCCATGAAAAAGGGTCCTTTACCGGAGCCGACCGGCAGCGGCCGGGCCGCTTCGAAATAGCCAATGAGGGCACGGTGTTTCTTGATGAGGTCGGCGATCTGACCCTGGAAGCGCAGGCAAAGCTTTTGCGCTTTCTTCAGGAAAAGGAGTTTGAGCGCGTGGGCGGCACAGAAACCGTTCAGTCCGACGTGCGGGTCATAGCGGCAACCAATAAAAACCTCTCGGTGCTGGCCGAACAGCAGAAATTCCGCGAGGACCTTTTTTACCGCCTCAATGTATTCCCGCTGTATCTGCCGCCCCTGCGGGACCGGCGGCAGGACATAACCGCCCTGGCAGAGCATTTTTTGCGGCGCTCGGCAAAATCCATGGGCAAAAACAATCCGCAGATCAATGACGATGCCATGCGGGCGCTCATGCGTCACAGCTGGCCGGGCAATATCCGTGAGCTTCAAAACGCCATCGAGCGGGCCGTCATTCTCTCTGCCGACAGCGCTTTACGCGCAGAGCATCTCGGATTTTTAAACGCTTCGGGCACCGCGGCTGCAGTGGCGCCGCCCGATCCGGGACTGTTCCGCCTGCCGCCCGAGGGCATGAATCTTGAAGAGTTTGAAGTAAAGCTCGTGCGCGACGCGATTGAGCTTGCCAATGAAAATCAGAGCGAGGCTGCGCGGCTTCTGGGCCTGAGCCGCGGAAAGTTCCGCAGTCTCGTGAACCGCCTGCGAGGTGACAATGAAGAATCGTAGTATTTTTTTGGCACTGGCGGTATGTGCCGCCTGTGTGCTGCCGGGTGCGGCACAAGCGCAGGAGGCAGCTGCCGCCCCGCCGCTTGATGAAACAGGGCTGATGTTTATGGGCGAAGACCTCTACACGGTATCAATTGCATCGCGCAAGGCCGAGCCCCTGCGGCGGGCCCCGGCTGCGGTTACCGTCATACAGGGAAAAGCCCTGCAAAACTACCGCACACTGGCAGAGGTGCTGCGCCACGTGCCGGGCTTTTTTGTGGACCGCAACGAGTTAAATGAGCGCATCTACCTGCGGGGCATCCCCAACTCATTTCTGGTCATGATGGACGGCGTGCCATTTGCAAGCGACGCCTCCACCATAGCCTACCCGCGCGGCATGGAAATGTCGCTTGAGTACATCGAAAAAATCGAAATCATCCGCGGGCCGGGCTCGGCCATGTGGGGGCCTGATGCTTTTTCAGGGGTTGTAAACCTGGTGACCAAAAAGGGCAAGCAACTGCAGGGAGCACAGGCCACCGCGGAACTGGGCTCTGACGATACGCGCGGCACGACACTGCAGTGCGGATTTGAAAAAAACGGCTGGGACGCATTTCTTTTCGGGTCCTCCTCGCAGAGCCACGGTTTTGAGGACGACCTGCCCGGTCACGGCCAGCGATTCGACGACCGCTTTGGCGAAGTCTACGGCAAGGTAAGCTATAAGGACTTTTTCGAAATATCAGGGCGCTACTCAAAATACAGCGACTACTATAGCGAGCCGGTCTTTAAGCTGGACGGGGAGGAATCAAAACCGTTCTCGTTTATTCAGGCGACTCTCAACAAATCCTTTGAAAAATCATCGGTTTCGCTGCAGGGCTGGTATCAGTTCTTTGACAGCTTTGAGGACTATGACCCGACGCGCTACGAGCAAAGGAACAGCCAGTACGGCGCCGAGTTCAAATACGACCAGACGCTCTTTACAAACAACTATGCCACCTTCGGCTCCACCATTCGCTACAACGACGGCAGCCAAACCAAGCTGCGCACCAATAACGAAGAGTTCACCTACTTCCCCAGCTATGAGACGCACCTCTACTCATTCTATTTCCAGGACAAATGGAAGCTGACCGACAACCTTGAAACCACCGTCGGACTGCGGTATGACGAACACAGCGTGTATGACAGCTTCTACAGCCCGCGTTTCGGCATCAACTATCTGTTCTGGGACTTTTTCGATATAAAGCTTCTCTACGGGCGGGCGTTCCGCACGCCGACCCTGGCCGTGCTGATCGAACAAACAGGCTTGAACCCCGAGCAGATAGACAGCTACGAGGCAGAGCTTGGCTATCATTATAAGAACATTTTCGGCATCGAGATCAACTACTTTTACAACAAGTTCAAGGATCTTATAGAGCGCAACGCCCTTGGCAGTATCAGCAATAACGGCAAGGACAATATCAAGGGCTTTGAAATTTCAGTGACCTGCCAGCCCGTCAAAAACGTGTCGCTCTACGGCAACTACTCGCGGCTCATGGGAAAACATCAAAAAGGCGCAAGCGCCACGACACTCATCCCTAACCCTGACAAACCTGATGAAACAATTAAAAACACCATCGAGAGTTTTTACAATGTTGCGCCCGATCGCATGTGCAATCTCGGCATAGAATACAGCTTCCTGCGCCACTTCAAATGTGACCTTGA
>CAYNVA010000360.1:0-2043 GCA_964400575.1 uncultured Thermodesulfobacteriota bacterium
GACTTGCCGCTTCCGGCAGGGCCCATGAGCCCGGTAATTTTGTTTTTGTACACATCAAGGTTGATGCCTTTTAGCACCTGCGTGTCGCCGAACCATAGACTTAGAGCTTCTGCGCGAATTTTTGATTCCATACATGAAAATCCTTTGGAAAAGAAGCCAGAATTCAGCAGTCAGAATTCAGCATGAAAAACAAAATAGCAAAAATATTTTAGAGTCTGATTGCCTGGAAACCTATATGCCTTCCATTCCGGCTTCTGGATTCTGACTCCTGACTTCTATCTATTAAGAATATTTCGCCGTAACTTTGCTCATCATATAATAGGCGAAAATATTGATTGCCAGAATGCTCATCACCAGCACCAGCGCTGTAGCATATGCCTTTTCCATGGAGATGCCCTCGCGTGCAAGAATATAGAAGTGCACGGCCATGGTGCGGCCCGATTCCATAAGCGACGTGGGCAGGCGCAGCGAGCTTCCCATGGTGAAGATGACCGCCGCAGTCTCGCCCATGGCCCGCCCGATGCTGAGCATGATGCCCGTCAAAATGCCGGGTGCCGCCGACGGCAGCACCACCTTTACCGTCGTTTCCCATTTGGTGGCTCCGAGCGAGTGGCTCACCATGCGCAGATTTTTGGGCACCGCCTTGATGGCCTCTTCACTGGTGCGGATAATGGTGGGCAGAATCATAATGGTCATGGTAAAGGCTCCCGCCAGCAGCGACCAGCCCATGCCGAGCTTGATAACAAAGAAAATAAACCCGAAGAGTCCGTAAATGATAGACGGGATGCCTGCAAGGGATTCAACGCCGAAACGGATAATGGTCGTCCAGCGCGACTCTTTCGTGTATTCCGTAAGGAAGATGGCCGTGCCCAGCCCGAGGGGCGTTGCAAAAAGAATGGAAAGGGCCACCAGGAAAAGCGTGCCGACGATGGCAGGGAAAATGCCGCCGTGGCGGCCCATGTCTTCGGGGTAGGTGAGCATGAAAGGAAGACTGCAGTTGGAGATGCCTTTTATAAATATAATGAACACAATGACAACCAGTATGCCCACAGTGAAGTATGCCTGCAGGTTGAGCGTATGGCTGACCAGCTTGTCAATAAGGCGCGGATTGATTCTCATTTAATCACCGTCCTTCTGATGACGAAGTTGGCAAGGTAGTTCAGCACCATGATAATGCTCAGCAGCACCACGCCGGTTGAAAAAAGCCCGAGCCGGTGATCGCCGCTGGCGTAGGAAAGCTCAAGGGCTATGTTGCTGGTAAGCGTGCGCAGGGGGTCGAGCATGTCAGTGGGGATTTTCAGCGCATTGCCCGCCACCATGATCACGGCCATGGTTTCTCCAACGGCCCGGCCCATCCCGAGAATGCAGCTTGCAAGTATGCCTGATTTTGCCGCAGGGATGACCACGCGTCTCGTGCTCTGCCATTGGGTGGAGCCCATGGCAAGGGCTCCTTCCCGGTAGCTGCGCGGCACGCTCATAAGGGCATCGTAGGAAATGCTGATGACCGTTGGCAGTATCATAATGCCGAGCACGATGGACGTGGCAAGCAGCGAAAAGCCCGAGCCGCCGATGAATTGCCTGATGAAGGGAACGATATAGATAACGCCCAGAAAGCCGTAGACGACCGACGGAATGCCGGCCAGCAGTTCAAGTGCGGGCTTGAGAAACATCTTTTGCTTCTTTCCGGCGTATTCTGCAAGGTAGACTGCGCACCCCAGCCCCAGCGGCCCGCCGATGATCAGCGCACCGAAGGTCACCAGAAACGATGAAACGATCATGGGGAAGATGCCGAAGAAGCCCTTGGTTGGCGCCCACTTCATACCGAAAACGATGTTTTTTACTCCAACTTTATAGAACAGCGGGAGGCCTTCGACCAGGATGAAGGCAAAAATAAGAAACAGAAACAGCAGCGACGAGAAGGCGAACGCCGTGAGTATCTGCTTGATGATGCGCTCCTGGAGCACTGCCCTACTTAAACTCATTGATCGGAATCAACCCTTCTTTTTTCAAAAGAACCTGGCCGTCTTTTGACAGCACATAGTT
>CAYNVA010000361.1:0-1559 GCA_964400575.1 uncultured Thermodesulfobacteriota bacterium
CCTCACGCAGAAGCATCAGATCGGGCTCTGAGACCGGCCCGATAAGGCGTATGGCAAGTCCGGGCCCGGGGAATGGCTGCCGCTGGAGTAGATCATCAGGAATGCCGAGCTCTTTACCTATTTCCCGCACTTCATCTTTGAAGAGTTCGCGGAAGGGTTCCAGAAGCGCGAGATGCATTTTTTCCGGCAGGCCGCCGACATTATGATGGCTTTTTATGGTGGCCGAAGGGCCTTTAAACGAGACGCTTTCAATAACATCGGGATACAGGGTGCCCTGCGCCAGAAAGTCGATTGTGCCGAGCTTGCTGGCCTCCTCATCAAACACTGCAATAAACTCATTGCCGATTATTTTGCGTTTCTGCTCCGGGTCATCAATGCCGGAGAGCTTTTCAAGAAACCGCCGGGCAGCGTCCACTGTCACAAGATTTATTGAGAATGTTTCGCGCAGCAGGCGCGAGACGGTTTCAAATTCGTTTTTTCTCAGAACACCGTTATCGATAAAAATGCTCGTCAGCTGACGGCCTATGGCCTTATCTATCAGCACGGCGGCTACGGTTGAATCAACCCCGCCGCTGCAGCCGCAAATGACCCTTTTATCGCCTACCCTTGCCCTGATGCTCTCGATTGACTGCTGGATGAATGATTTCATCGTCCAGACAGGCGCACATGTGCAGATGGTGAAAATGAAATTTTCAAGAATCTGGCGGCCCTGGGGCGTATGGACAACTTCAGGATGAAACTGCACGCCGTAGATGCGGCGCGCTTTGCTGCGCATGGCTGCAAAAGGGGAATTGCCGCTGCGGCCGATGGACTCAAAGCCGGGAGGCACGATTTCAAGGCGGTCGCCGTGGCTCATCCAGACCTGGAGCGTACTGCCAGTGGTGAAAGTTTTAAAAAGATCGTCGTTTGAGTCGATGGTGAGTTCGGCTTTGCCGTATTCTCGTTTGCTGCACGGGGAAACCGTGCCGCCCAGCAGATGCGACGTCAGCTGCATGCCGTAGCAGATGCCCAGCACCGGCACGCCAATGTCAAACGTTTCAGCTGCAATGATTGGCGCGCCCTGGTCATAGACGCTTGAAGGGCCGCCCGAAAGGATGATGCCGGTTGGTTTCAGCGCTGTGAGTTTTTCCAGCGAGATGTTAAACGGATGTATCTCCGAATAAACCTTTGCTTCTCGGACGCGGCGGGCTATGAGCTGGGTGTATTGAGAGCCGAAATCAAGGATTATTACTTTTTGCTGTGCAAGCTGCATGTGCGCTTTATTCAACCTGGTAGTTGGGGGATTCCTTGGTGATAATAATGTTATGCACATGGCTTTCCTTGAGGCCCGAGGAGGTGATGCGCACGAATTTGGTTTTTTCATGTAATTCGGGTATCGTGCGGCAGCCGACATATCCCATGCCGGAACGAATGCCGCCTATAAGCTGATATACATTTGATGAAAGACTGCCGCGGTAGGGCACGCGGCCCTCTATGCCCTCGGGAACCAGCTTTGACTCTTCCTCAACATCTGCCTGGAAGTATCTGTCTTTTGATCCTTTTTTCATCGCTTCAAGGGA
>CAYNVA010000362.1:0-5630 GCA_964400575.1 uncultured Thermodesulfobacteriota bacterium
CCACAACCTCGCGGCAGGTGCGCACGCACTGACCGCAGAGAATACAGCCTTTGACATCCTCTTTGAAGCGGCTGGCCTGCACGCCCAGCTCGCTGGCTATCTCGAGAAGACGGGGATGATAGGGATTGCGCGCCAGCAGCAGCTCGATAACCAGCTTGCGCACATTGAGAATGCGCTCTGTGACGGTCTGAACCTCAAGGCCTTCTGAAACCTCATAGATGCAGGAGGCGACCATGCGGGTTCTTTTGCCATGGGCTATTTCAACCATGCAGAGCCTGCAGGCTCCGTAAGGCGCAAGCTCTTCATTGCTGCACAGGTTGGGGATATAAATATTTGCCGACTGCGCCGCAGCAAGAACGGTAGAGCCTGCCGAAGCAGCTATTGTGCGACCGTTTATTTTTAAGGTTACCGTGTCAGACATGGCAGCATCCTTTTCAGTAGGGGCGTATGGCCATACGCCCCTACAATTTAATTGATTACTATCGCATCGAACTTGCAGGCCTCAGAGCAGGCGCCGCACTTTATGCATGTTGCCGCGTTAATGACATGTGCCTGCTTTTTCTCGCCCGTTGCCGCCTGCGTGGGGCAGACTCTGGCGCAGGCATGGCAGCCCGTGCATTTCTCAGCATCAACGCTGTAAGTGATAAGGGCCTTGCACACGCCGGCAGGGCACTTTTTATCCTTTATATGCGCCTCATACTCATGGCGGAAATACTTGAGCGTGGTGAGCACGGGATTTGGGGCTGAGCCGCCAAGAGCGCACAGGGAGCCGTCCTGGATGGCCTTCCCCATCCACTCAAGTGTTTCAAGGTCGTCCATGCTGCCGTTGCCTTCACAGATGCGGTCAAGGATGAAGCGCATCTGCAGAACGCCTTCGCGGCAGGGTGTGCACTTGCCGCAGGACTCTTCCTCGAGAAATTTGAGAAAATAGTTTGCCACGTCCACCATGCAGGTGCGGTCGTCCATGACGATCATGCCGCCTGAGCCCATCATGGATCCGATCTTTGCAAGCTCGTCAAAATCAACCGGCATGTCCAGGAACTGCTCAGGTATGCAGCCGCCCGACGGGCCGCCGGTCTGCACAGCTTTAAATTTCCGCCCCTTTGGTATGCCGCCGCCTATATCATAGACGATTTCCCGCAGCGTAATGCCCATGGGCACTTCCACCAGGCCCGTATTGTTGATCTTTCCAACAAGAGAAAATATCTTGGTGCCTTTGCTGTTCTGCGTGCCGATGCCCGCATACCAGTCTGCGCCGCGGTTGATAATGAGCGGCACATTGCCCCAGGTCTCAACATTGTTGAGGTTGGTGGCTTGTTGTACAGGCCCTGATCGGTTGCGTGCACGTATTTTGCCCGGGGCTCGCCGCTGCGGCCCTCGATGGAAGCAAACAGCGCCGATGATTCGCCGCACACAAAAGCCCCTCCGCCGCGGTTGATAGTAATATCAAAGCTGAATCCCGACCCGAGGATATTCTCGCCCAGAAGCCCGGCCTCGCGGGCCTTATCCAGTGCGACGGTGACATTATGCACAGCCAGGGGATATTCATTGCGCACATATATATATCCCGTGCTTGAGCCTATGGCGTATGCCCCTATTATCATGCCTTCCAGCACCAGGTGCGGATTGCCCTCAAGCAGGCTTCTGTCCATATAGGCGCCCGGGTCGCCTTCGTCGGCATTGCAGATAAGGTACTTGGGCTCACCACGAGCCTTGCGGGTCGACTCCCACTTCCACCCGGTCGGGAAACCGCCGCCGCCCCGGCCCCGCAGATTTGCTTTTTTTACCTCCTCGATCACGGCCTCGGGCTTCATGCCGGAAAGAACCTTGGCAAGGCCGCTGTAGCCGCCGATGGCAAGGTAGTCATCGATGCTTGCCGGGTCGATGTCACCGTTCATGCCCAGCACATAGCGCGTCTGGCGTTTGTAGAACGGCACTTCATGCTCATAGACGATCTTCTGCTTTGTGGCCGGGTCGACATAGGCCAGGCGGTCGATGATCTCGCCGGCAAGCACGGTCCTGGTGATAATATCGGGCACATCCTCGATTTTTATTCGCTGATAGAAAATCTTCTGCGGGTGGATGACCACCATGGGGCCGCGCTCGCAGAACCCGTGACAGCCGCTGGTGCGCAGCTGCACCTTTTCCTGCAGGTGCTGCTTGTCAAGCTCCTGCCTGAAGCAGTCGATGATTTTCTGCGTGCCATAGGCAAGGCAGCCCGTGCCGGCGCAGATGGTGATGCAGGGTTTGTTCGGGTCGCGACCCTTGCGAATTTCCTCCTGCAGGGCCGCAAGCTCACCGGGTGATTTAAGCTTCTTCATCAGAGGGCCCCTTCCTGCCAAGATCCCGCAGGATCGCGTTGGTTTTTGCTATGGTGAGCTGGCCGTGATACTCGCCGTCAACCACCATAACCGGCCCGAGGGCACAGGCCCCGAGGCAGTTGACCGTCTCAAAGGTGAATTCGAGATCAGGTGATGTTTCGCCTGCCCTGATGCCCAACGCCCGCTCGACATGGCCCGAAATAAGGGGCGCGCCGCGCACATGGCAGGCCGTGCCCAGGCACAGGCTCAGCTGATGTTTGCCGCGGGGCTTGAGGCTGAAGGCCTTGTAGAAGGTTGCAACCTCGAAGATGCGGCTGACGGGAATCTCCAGAAGCGTGCTCACCATGACCAACGCGTCTTCAGGCAGGTAGTTCAACTCTTTCTGCACATCCTGCAGTATGGGAACCAGGAAGCCTTTGTCCGAGCCGTAGCGGGAAATGATCTCCAGTATCTTTGCCTGCATGCTCTGCCTCACCGTATTTCTTCAAGGATTTCTTTTGTTTTGAGCCTTTTGTATTCGCTGTCTACCCGCTTTTGAATCTTTTCTATCATATCGGGCGTCAGATGCCGGAATCTTCCCTGGGCCTTGAGATATTCATCTACGGGCCGTCGCTCGGGAAATTCAAGTGTCATGCGGTATTTACCATTGACCACTTCATACAGGGGAAACACCCCGGTCTCAACGGCAAGCCGGCCGATCCATATGGCGCGGTCCGGCGGGATGCGCCAGCCCGTGGGGCAGATGGAAAGAATATGAACATAGGCCGGGCCTTCCATCCGGGCGGCTTTCTGCACTTTTTCCATAAGGTCGAAGGGATAGCTCGAGCAGGCCGTGGCAACATAGGGAACATTGTGGGCGATGGCGATCTCGGGCATGTTCTTTTTCCAGGTAAACTGGCCCTTCTTCACTTTACCCGCAGGCGATGTGGTGGTTGATGCGCCGAAAGGGGTCGCCGATGAGCGCTGAATGCCCGTGTTCATGTATGCTTCATTGTCATAGCAGACATAAAGGAAATTATGCCGCCGCTCAAAAGCGCCCGACAGGGCCTGCAGTCCGATATCGCTGGTGGCGCCGTCGCCGCCCATCCCCAGAAATACCGTTTTGATGTCGGGAAGCAACCCCTTTCGCACCAGCGCTTTGGTGCCGGCTTCGGCGCCCGAGATTACAGCAGCGGCATTTTCAAAAGCCACATGTATCCAGGGAACCCGCCAGTTGGTGAAAGGAAGGGGCGAGGAGATGATCTCCATGCAGCCGGTGGCGCTTGCAACGATGACATTGCTTCCGAGGGCCTTGGCCACATTGCGCACGGCCAAAGCCTCGGCGCAGCCCTGGCAGGCCCGATGGCCCGGCGCAAAGTATTCTTTCTTGGAAATCAGGCGTGACGCGTAGACATTGAGCTGTTCCACTATTCCCTCACCCCGTATAAGATATAGTCTTCTTCGCGCACCCTGCGCTTTGACATCTTTGACGCCTTTTCAAACATGGCCTTGTAATCTTCAACTGTGACATCCCGGCCGGCAAACCCGCACAGGAAATTTGTGACAACGGGCATGTTCTTCTCCCGGTACAGCACCGAGCGTATTTCTGTTGCCACGGGGCCGCCCTGGCCGCCCATGGAAACCGCGCGGTCAATAACTATAATTCTTTTAGCGCCGGAGGCTGCCTGCCTGAACTCTTCAAAGGGAAAGGGCCGCCACAGCCGCAGACTCAGCTGGCCAACCGATTTTCCTTCGGCCCGCAGCTCGTCAACGGCAACAGACACGGTTTCCCCTATGCTGCCCATGGTGAGAAACAGGGTTTCGGCATCTTCAGAGTGATAGGACTCAACAGGCTTGTAGTGTCTGCCCGTGAGATCTGCCATCTCCTGCCAGGCTTTCAGAATTTCGGGCTTTGCCTCGATGAGGGCGCTGTCCTGCGCCTTGCGAGCTTCGGTGTAAATGCCGGGCATGCCAAAAGCGCCCATGGTGACCGGGTTGTCCGGGTGCAGGCGGCTTACGGGCTTAAAAGGGGGAAGGTATTTTTTTACGGTTTCAATGTCCCACAGCTCAACAGGCTCAATCACATGGGTTAAGATGAATCCGTCAAGATTGACGATAATCGGCAGGGAAACTTTTTGGCTCTCAGCCACGCGGAAAGCAAACAGGATATGGTCGAACACCTCCTGGCCGTTTTCCACAAAAACCTGAACCCAGCCGCAATCGCGGATGGACATGACATCGGAGTGATCGTTCCAGATGCTTAAGGGTCCCGAAAGCGACCGGTTGGCAAGCACCATGACGATGGGCAGTCGCATCGAGGCCGTTATAAAAACGATTTCATTCATCAGGGCAAGGCCCTGGGAGCTTGTGCAGGTAAAAGTACGGGCGCCAACTGCAGAGGATCCGCAGCACACGCTCATGGCCGAATGCTCGCTCTCGACCGGAATGAACTCGGCATCCAGTTCGCCATCTGCCACGACCTCTGCCAGGTGCTCCACGATGTGGGTCTGCGGGGTTATGGGGTAGGCTGCAATCACATCAACGTTTGCCATCTTCACGGCTTCGGCTGCGGCAATCGAAACTTCAAGGCCTACTCTCTCCCCCATTATTCCACCTCCGGTATCATGGTTATGCAGCCGGTAAAACACTCGCGGGCGCAGATGCCGCATCCTTTGCAATAGTAGAGATCAGCCTCAAAATACCCGTCATCAGTCTTGTGAACCGCCATGTCGGGGCAGAAGATATAGCATACGCCGCAGCGGATGCAGTGCGGTTTGTCGACCACCGGCTTCATGGAGCGCCACTCGCCGGTTTTATACTGGCAGGCATTGCCGGGATTACTTATCACGCAGCCCACTTCAAGGTCTTGCCAGGTGAGTTCCAGTTCAGACTTTGGTGTCTTTGCCAAAGCTGTCTCCTTCCTGCTGTCTATTAAGTTAAGACGCTGGTTTCTGCAAAAGCGCGATGAAAGGCCGTGAGATTCTTTTCGGCAATACGGCCAAAGCGCTTGTTGACCGGGCCTGTCAGGGCGTCGGGCGCAAAAATTTCACGGGCTTTCAGAAGCGCCCCGAGCATGGCGACATTGGTGATGGGAAGGCCCGTTGACTCGCGGGCGATTGTTGTTGCGTCCACCGCGGCAAGGCTGCAGGTATAGCCGAACTCTTTTCGCAAATCTTCGCAGGAGTGCCGGCTGTTAATGACCAGCATGCCCCCCGGCCTGAGACCGGCTACAACATTTACGATATGAAGAAGGGAAGGATCAAGCACCAGAACGATATTTGGCTGGTTGATATTGGTGCGCAGTTTTATCTGCTTGTCATCGATGCGGCA
>CAYNVA010000363.1:0-2074 GCA_964400575.1 uncultured Thermodesulfobacteriota bacterium
TGCGGCTAGCAGCGCGCAGGGTGCTTGAAGTGATTGCTCCGATGGTGGGGAAGGAAGAATAGGGTTCAGGGGAACTGCAAGATCCTTCGCTGGCGCTCAGGATGACAAATCTGAAGGGTCCAGGGTTCGGGTGTAGGGGCCTGTTAATTTGGATTTCGGAATGAGGATTTTGGATTGAAAGAAAACGAAAATTTTATAAATTCAAAATTCAGCCGGGTGGGTGAAACCCACCATTGATATAAACGAATAAATCTGGTCCGCCGCAGCGGACCCACAAAAAATTGGATTGCTGCGGCCTCGCAATGGACGGAAAAACAGGTGTCATTGCGAACGAAGTGAAGCAATCTCAAAAATTGAGGTTACGGGTCGGGGTTCAGCCATGAGCCCCGGCCTTTTTAATCTCTTATGGGTAAATTCCCCGAAGCTCGCTTCGATCAAAGGATAAAAAATAATCCTGAGATACCCCGCAGCTTGCTGCGGGGAGCTTCATTATTTTGTACTACACGCATGGTTTTTATTGCTGTAAAAGCAAAGACAGGCTAAAAGAATATATATAGCGATAGGAAAATATTTTTTGTATTTTGAAGGGAAGATAAGATGCAGCAATCAAACATTCACTATGTATTGGATGCAAATGGCAAAGCCAAAAGCGTTATTGTGCCGATTAAGCTTTGGCGGGAAATTGAAACCGCACAGGAAACGGCTTATCTGCTAAAAAGCAAAACAATGAAAAAACGGCTTCTGGATGCCAAAAGCCGCACGGATGGAATTCCTTTTGAGGTTGTTCGTGAAAAGCTTGGAATTTGATTCCGCGGCCTTAGATGACCTAACCTGGTGGGTTGAGCAGGATCGGAAGCAGGCGCTGAAAATTCTAAAACTGATTGCGGTTGTTCAACGAGATCCGTTTCATGGAATTGGGCAACCTGAGCCTTTGAAAGGCGATCTCTCGGGCTGCTGGTCTCGCCGAATAGATAAGGAGCACCGGTTGGTCTATCAAGTGCTCGAAAAGAAAATCAGGGTACTGGCCTGTAGATATCATTACTGACGACCCGAGGGGTGTCAACCTATCGAAATAAAAACATAATGGAATTGTGATTGGTTATCCGCCGCGGCCGCCCGCACTCATCCTGCGGGGAATATTTGGTAAAATGCAGCTGGGTTGCCACGTCGTCCGCAAGAGTGGTCTCCTGGCAACGACAGGCGGAGAGGACTTTTCTTAAACCAAAAACGGCCGGGAATGCAGCGAAGCATCTCCGGCCTTTTATTTTTTTCGTGCGGCCTTATGCCGGGGATATTATCTGCCCTTCGCGGCGGGCGATTTCGATAATGGCGCTGCTATCGTCAAGTTCATACTGACGCCTGCCCACCGGAATCGGTTCGATGCGGCTGTCGGTTCGGGCGGCGACGCGCCAGAGAAGGTTTACATGCTCGCGTTTGAGGCTTTCATCAAACGAAGGAGAAACGACCAAAACATCGATATCGCTCAAAGGATGCTGCAGCCCCCTGACCTGTGAGCCGTAGACAACGGCATAGCACGAATTAACACCTTGTGTTTCAAGTGTATGCAGATATTTTTTAACGGTGCTTACAATCGACTGATCAACCATGCCAGTATCTCCTCGGCTTTGCTGAAATATTCCATTGCTTCCTGTTGTGAGACGGGGGGCGCAAGGGCATCGTCAGTAATGTTTACCGCCAGTGCAGCAATATGGGCCGCTGGCGATTGTCGAGCCGCGTCAGGCCCTCTTGTCTGGCTGCGGTCAAGGCTTCTTCGTATTCCTGCGGCGTGATGCGGCGGTTGAGCTCAGGGAACTTTTCAGCCTCGCCGCAGGGGTGGTATTGATCCATAATATTTACATAGGTAAGGTGTGAGATTTCATCAGCGATGAACCGCATGGCATCGCGTGTGCCGGCAAGCCCGTCGGGCATGACCAGGTGCCGCACCAGCAGCCCGCGTACAGCACGGTTGTTGTCGTCCATTTCAAGATCGCCAACCTGCCGGTGCATTTCGCGCAGAGCATTTTTTATGACTTCAGGATAATCAGGCGCTTTGCAGTAGAAGAGAGCCGGTATG
>CAYNVA010000364.1:0-3026 GCA_964400575.1 uncultured Thermodesulfobacteriota bacterium
GACTGGAAGGCACTGATGTATATGGGCATCTGTTTTTTTGCCATGACGCAGGCAAACGCCGGTGAGCAGGCATATCCCGACCGGTATGCCGCAGCCCGCAGCCGCATGGTTGAGCAGGATATGAAAGACCGGGATATCCGGGATCCTGCCGTTCTTGCAGCCATGGGGAAAGTGCCCCGGCATCTGTTTGTTGACGGGCCCCATCAGGCTGATGCCTATGCTGACCACCCGCTGCCGATCGGCGAGAACCAAACCATTTCCCAGCCCTATATCGTTGCCCTTATGACGCAGTGCCTGCAGCTGGGCAAACATGACCGCGTGCTTGAAATAGGCACCGGCTCAGGCTATCAGGCCGCAGTGCTGGCAGAGGTGGCAGGGCGGGTGTATACTATAGAGCTGCATAAAAGTCTTGCCGGGCAGGCTGAAAAGCTGCTGCGCACGCTGGGCTATGATACGGTCAGCGTCAGGTGCGGCGATGGTTTTTTCGGCTGGCCCGAGCAGGCCCCCTTTGACGCCATCATGCTCACCTGTGCGCCCGGGCGCCTGCCCCAGCCGCTCATTGATCAGCTGCGCGAGGGCGGCCGGATCATTGCGCCGGTGGGGGGGAAACTCCAGGTGCAGGAACTGCTGCTCGGCACGAAAAAGCAGGGTCTGCTGAGCCTTCAGACTATAGCCCCCGTGCGCTTTGTCCCCATGCGCGGTCAGGCTGAGAAAAACATCCAATAAAGGATAGTCTGACCGGTTTATGCCATTCATATGCTGCCGATGCACCCAGTGTATCGGCACACGCCCCCCGGTACTGCCTTTTTGCCAAAACACGGCGATGAGCAGCTCCTCAACCTGCCTGATAATGAAGCTGTGCCCGGAATTTTTATACTGCTAAAAGATCGAAAAGGATAATTGACGCATGGCGGGTAACCTGCTATGATGAGGTAAAATTACAAGGAAAATCAATCATTAAAAAATTCTAATCTTATGCAGCACGCACTTGCCACCACCCTGCCCGGGGTGCTCATCGCCTCGGGAAAAGTAACCGAAGACATCCTCAAAACGGTCATACATGAGGAGGGCCTGCCACCCTTCAAGGCCTGCCAGCGCCTGATCGATATGGGCTTTATTGCCGAGGAGGAGATGCTGAAAATTTTCAGCTCCTATTTTAAGTATCCGTATGTTTCGCTGAAAAATTTTCAGCCCAAGGATATCTTTATAGAGGGCCTGTCGGAAAATTTCATGCGCGAGGCCAAATGCGTACCCATTGAAATGAACGATACGCGCATGAAGGTCGCTATCAATAATCCTTTTGACTGGCCCGCACTTGATGCCGTTAAAATGGTCACCGGCCGCGATATCGATGTGTGCCTTGCAAAAGACGCCGAAATCTCGGACGCCATAGAGAAAATTTTCAGCACCGGCGCATCTGCCATGGACCGCCTGATTGAAAGCACCGGCGGGGGCGAGGGCGGCGAATTTTCCCTGGAGGATGACGGCGATGTGGACCACCTGAAGGATCTGGCCTCCGAGGCGCCGGTCATACGGCTTGTGAACATGCTTATTTCGCGGGCCATCGAGCTCAAGGCCAGCGACATCCACTTCGAGCCCTTTGAAAAAAACTTTCATGTGCGCTACCGCATCGACGGCGTGCTGCACGATGTGGAATCGCCCCCGAAGAACCTTCAGGCCGCGGTCATCTCGCGCATCAAGATCATGTCAAAGCTCAATATCGCCGAGCGCCGGCTGCCGCAGGACGGCCGCATCAAGCTGCGGGTCATGGGCAAGGAGATCGATTTCCGCGTTTCAACGCTCCCGACGCTGTACGGCGAGAGCGTGGTCATGCGTATTCTTGACAGCGAGAGCATTGTGTTTGACCTGGACCTGCTGGGTTTCCCCACCCATGAGCTTGCTCACTTCGAAGACCTTATCCACAGGCCCTATGGCATCATTCTGGTTACGGGCCCCACCGGCTCGGGCAAGACCACCACGCTCTACAGCGCCATGAGCAAAATCAACAATAACGAAAACAAGATCATCACGGTGGAGGACCCGGTCGAGTATCAGCTCAACGGCATCAACCAGATCCACGTCAAGCCCTCCATCGGCCTTACCTTTGCAAGCTGCCTGCGCTCAATTCTCCGGCAGGACCCCGACATCATCATGATCGGCGAAATTCGCGATGCCGAAACCGCCGAGATCGCCATTCACTCGGCCCTTACCGGCCACCTGGTCTTCTCGACCCTGCACACAAATGATTCCGCCGGCGCCGTGACGCGCCTGCTGGAAATGGGCATGGAGAACTATCTCGTATCCTCAAGCCTGCTGGGTATCATGGCCCAGCGCCTGGTCCGTGTCATCTGCCAGAACTGCAAGGAAGAATATCCAGCAACAGAGGAAATGCTGCGCGAAATGGGCAGGGATCCGGCAGGCGCCGGCAGTGTTATGCTCGCCCGCGGCAAAGGCTGCGAGCAGTGCGCCAATACGGGCTACCGCGGCAGGTCCGGCATCTACGAGCTGCTGCTCATGCACGATGATGTGCGCAAGCTCATCCTTGCCCAGGCCGACAGCAAAGCCATCAAGGACCGCGCCCGGGAGCTTGGCATGCAGACGCTGCGCGAAGCCGGCTGGGACAAGGTGCTGGCGCAGGAGACCACGGTTTCCGAAGTGATACGCGTGACGCAGGTGGAATAGGGGCGGTTTTGTTGGTTGAATTGGTTTAATTAGTTCAATTGGTTTGATTAGTTGAATTGGTTTGATTAGTTCTTAACCAACAGAACCAACAGAACCAACAGAACCAACAGAACCAACAGAACCAACAGAACCAACAGAACCAACAGAACCAACAGAACCAATACAACCAATAGAACTAATTGAACCAATTAAATTGATTACACATGCCTGAATATCTCTATAAAGCAACCGACCGCACCGGCAAGGTGATGGAAGGAAATTTTGATGCCCCTGATGAAGCCGCGGTGGTGAGCCGGCTGCGCGGCATGAGCTGTATACCCATCCGCATCGAGCAGGCCGCAGCG
>CAYNVA010000365.1:0-1629 GCA_964400575.1 uncultured Thermodesulfobacteriota bacterium
GGCCACATGTATCTCCAACATTCTTCACCTCATGGTTTACGACACCCAGTGCGGAGCCAAGCTGTTCAGGCGGGATTTGGCAGAAAAGATTTTTGAAAAGCCGTTCATTTCGCAGTGGCTTTTCGATGTGGAGATCATGGCACGGATCATCGTGATGCACAAGGGTGACCGGATTGAAGAGGTCATGCTGGAGGTTCCGGTGAGTTCATGGATCGATAAAGGAGGATCCCTTATCAGCTGGACCTATGGATTTAAAGTATTCTTCGATCTTTACTGCATACACCGGGACTATAAAATCCTTCTTCGGAAACATTCAGAAAAGCCCCTGAACAGCATTCACCATTCAGGATGATACATTAATTTATCTACCTTTTTTTAATCGTATTATCATAAAAAAAACTGTGCGCTGTCTGCGTTACAATAAAATAGAAAATGATGCGCAATGCGCACCCTGCCCTTCAACGTGTCTTCCATCATTACCACTATTCTGATGGGCGCACTCACACGAAAGGCCATATTCTTTGCTGAATATTTTTATCGATGCCGATGCCTGCCCGGTGAAGGATGAAGTGTACCGCGTGGCAAAGCGCTACGGCCTTGCAATAACGCTGGTGGCAAACTCCTGGATGCGCGTGCCCAAAGATGAATTGATACATCTTGAAGTCGTGCCGGGCGGGTTCGACGCGGCTGATGACTGGATCGTTGAGCATGTCGAGCGCGACGACATCGTAATTTCTGCTGACATTCCTCTTGCGGGCCGGTGCCTAACCAAAGGAGCCTGTGTTCTTGGTTCAACAGGCAGGCCGTTTACAGAAGACAATATCGGCTCGGCGCTGGCGACCCGGGAACTGCTCTCCGGGCTTCGTGACCTGGGAGAAATCGGCGGCGGGCCGCCGCCATTCAGCAAGCGCGACCGTTCTCAATTCCTGCAAGAGCTTGACAAAATGATACAGGCCATCCGCCGGAAGCAGGGGTACATATAAAGATAGTTTGTAGTGTGCGCAATGCGCACCCATATAAAGACTTTATCTTAGAGCGTGTACGAAAAGCCAAAGTACCTTTGGTTTGTCATTCTGAGCGCAGCGAAGAATCTCGTAGTTTTAATGAATTCAGGGATCCTTCACTTCGTTCAGGATGACATTACATGACTTTTCATGCACGCTCTAAACAAAAAGAATACTGTCAAAAATCATGCGGTTGATTGTCGATTTGCCAGAACAGCCTGCAGGGTCGCGGCAATTTCACCCATATTATAGGGCTTCATGATAAATGCGCGTATGCCGGCCGCCCGTGCCTGTTCTTCGGAAATCTGGCTGCTGAACCCGGTGCATAAAATAATGGGAATATCCGACCGAATGCGAAGGAACTCCTGCGCCAGCTCATACCCGGTCAAATACGGCATGGTGAAGTCCGTAATCACCACATCAAAGCTCTGCGGATCTGCCGTAAATGTTTTCAGCGCCTCCGGGCTGCTGGTGCGGCTGACAACGCTATACCCCAGTGATTGCAGTATGGCGGTTCCCAGATCAACAAGCATTTCCTCATCATCAATTAAAAGAACCGTTCCGCAGCCCCGCTGAATTTCGGGCAGAGCTTCTGGTATTGCAACAATTTCTCCTGAAATTTGCG
>CAYNVA010000366.1:0-7205 GCA_964400575.1 uncultured Thermodesulfobacteriota bacterium
GGCCGCATTCCCCGAGTTTTATGCGATACTGTCACTTGTGGCGGCGATTCTCATGATGCCGCTTTTAAAGGCGTGACTGGGTTAGAGGGTTAGAGGGTTAGAAGGTTAGAAGGTTAGAGGGTTAGAAGGTTAGCTAAAGGCCGAAGGGGTTTTTGCTAATCATCAAATCTTCTAAATATCTAATCCTCTTCTTTCTTTTCCGTATTCAGCTTGCGGTATTTCCTGAGTGCCAGATCGCGCTTGAGGCGCGAAAGATGGTCGATAATGAGCAGCCCGTTAAGATGATCGATCTCGTGCTGCAGTGCCCGGGCTAAAAGCTCCTCTGCGTCAAAAGTCACTTCCGTGCCCTTGAGATTATAGCCCTTGACCTGTACCTTGGAGTGGCGCTTGACGTCAACGGTCAGCTTCGGCAGGCAGAGGCATCCTTCTTCGTTTTTTTCAGCGCCTTCAAACAGCGTTATCCGGGGATTGATAAGCGTGATGAGCCCTTCGCCGATGTCAATGGCGATAATTTTTTTCAAAATCCCCACCTGCGGAGCTGCAAGCCCCACGCCCTTTGCGCGGTACATGGCCACAGCCATGGCAGCACTGGTTTTTATGATGTCATCATCGATGTTTTCCACGTTTCCGCTTTTTTTACGGATCAGGGGATGGGGATAGGTGAGTATTTCAAGCTTATCCATTAATTATATCTCTGCGCCTGCCGAGGCCGGCATGGAGGCATCCCGCCTGCTCAAAATAAAGGGGCCATTGCCGGTTATGGCTATGGTATGCTCAAAATGGGCAGACAGCTTTTCGTCACGGGTAACGGCGGTCCAGCCGTCCGGGAGAATTTTTACTTTGTAGGTGCCCTGGTTGACCATGGGCTCAAGCGCAAATACCATGCCCTGCTTCAGGCGCGGATTGTACGCGGCAGGCGTATAGAAATTGGGCTCCTGCGGATCTTCGTGCAGGTTGCGGCCGATGCCGTGGCCGACAAAATCGCGCACCACGCTGAAGCCTGCGGCCTCGACATGGGTCTGTACGGCAATTGAAATATCTGACAGGCGATTGCCTTCCCGCGCCTTTTCAATACCCAGATACAGCGATTCTTCGGTTATGAGCATGAGCCGCGCGGCTTCAGGGCTTATGGGCCCCACGCCCACGGTGATGGCTGCGTCGCCGTAGTAGCCTTCCAGCAGCACGCCGATATCAAGACTGACGATGTCGCCTTTTTTGAGCGCCCGCTTGCCCGGTATGCCATGTACCACTTCCTCGTTTATTGAGATGCACAGCGCGGCGGGATAGCCGCGGTAGCCCTTGAAGGCCGGAATGCCCCTGTGTCTGCGGATATACTCTTCAGCGATGCGGTCAAGTTCAGCTGTGGTGATGCCGGGCCTGATGTGGCTCCGGAGCTCTTCGAGCGTGTCGGCAACCATGATATTGGCCCGGTGCAGCAGCCGGATATCTTCTGTGTTTTTGAGCAGAATCATTGAATGAAAAAGTGCGAAAAATATGTTAGAAAACAATCAACGTATAACAAATAAAGCCTCTAAAAGCAAACCCAAAGACCCGGGTTCCGGTTGACAGACCCGTTGGTGTCGAACCATAAGCACGGGACGAGTTTTTGCAACCCATCATGAAGGAGAGCCAGCGTATGCGCAGGGCTGTATTTTTAGACCGCGATGGAACACTTAATGTGGAGAAGGGCTATATCCGCGATATTGCAGATATAGAGCTGTACCCGGGGGCTGCGCAAGCGGTGCGCCTGCTCAACGATGCAGGCATGCTAGCCATTCTTGTCACCAACCAGACCGGCGCTGCACGGGGCTATTACACGATTGACCATGTGCATGGACTGAACCGGCGGGTGGCTGATCTACTCATGCATGAGGCAGGTGCGCGGCTTGATGCTGTTTACTTCTGCCCGCATTATAAGGACGGCATAGTGCCTGAGTACACCAGAGACTGCGACTGCCGCAAGCCTTTGCCCGGCATGATTTTTCAGGCCAGGAGGGATTTCCCGGAGATTGATCTGGGGCAGTCCTTTGTCATTGGCGACAAGGCAACCGACATTACATTTGCCCGCAATGCCGGCTGTCGGGGCATACTTGTGCGAACGGGCTATGGCGAGCAGGTGCTTGCAGGTACATATCAGGAGCTGGAGGTGCAGCCGGAAAAGGTGTGTGCGGATATTAACGAGGCTGTTGCCTATATTTTGCAACAGTAGAGACAATTCATGAATTGTCTCTACTATAAACAGGTAAGTACCCTTAAGAATCAGGTCCGTTCAAAAACCAAAACGATTGATTTTATTCGAGAAAAGATTATAAATAATCCATATATTGGCAGGTAACGATTCTGACTGATGGCCAGTCGTTCACATTGCAGGACAAAAACCAATGACCAGGAGATATGTCAGACGCTTTTTTTGTCGGCAAGCATTTTAAGAATATGTTTAGAAAGATATTCCTGTATTTCGTTGTGTCTTGGAATCGGTTGTGAAATTCTGGTGTTGGGGTTCTGGTACCAGTCATGACTCCCCCCATGTCTGATAAATATACACCCCGACTCTTCGAGCAGCTTGATCAAATCCCTTCTTTTCATGCCACCTCAAGCTCCGCAACCCTGCGAACATGAGGAATGGACCCACTTGAAAGCTCTTTGTAAATATCTTTTAAATTTTCCTTTAGTTCTTCCAGTGTTACCCCTTGGGTTATATAATCGGGATATTCTTCCAAATAACCAAGCCACATGTCATTTTCCTGCCAATGGACGTATTTTTTTGTTTCCATAGCGCTCCCTTTCTAATGCAATCGTCTAATTGTATTATTGGACGATAATCCATCTGTTGTCAACATGCCTTTAAAGACATGCCTTTAAAGAGATGAACAATTCACCGATTGCATATGATGGAAGAAGAATTTTACAGAAATCCAAGCTGAACGTGTTTGCCGTAAGCGCGGGCAACCTTTTCAAGAGTTTTAATGGTCGGATTTGCTTTGCGGGGGTTTTCGAGCCGCTGGTAGACCTGAAAAGAAACATCTAGTTTGCGGGCCACTTCCTGCTGGGTTTTGCCGGCACGCATTGTGCGCAACATAAGGGCAACGGCAATATGCGGCTTTACCGGCACATAGTGAATATTTTTACCCTTTATCGCGGATGGCTCCGGAATGCGGAATCCCCGTTCGAAATCGGATTCGAGGCAGCCGTTGAGCGCATCCTCGGCATTTGCAAGCGCCTGCTCAAGCGTGTCGCCCCAGGTGTTGATGGTTTCAAAATCAACAAAAGAAACAAGATAGTTTCCTTCGCTCTTTTTGATCTTTGCGGCATAGTGCAGCATTACTTCCCCTGCCAGTTTTTGATCATGGTAATGATGTTTGACGAGGCGTGGTCTTTGGGGTCGCCCACAATGGCGATCTCGCCGCCGTAGGAAAGCACGGTAGCCCGTTCCGGAACGTTTTCTTTTGTGTAGTCCGAACCCTTGGCATGCACATGGGGTTTGAGCTTTAAGAGCAGGCTGTCAACGGTGGGGTCGGAAAATACGGTCAGAAGATCGACGCATTCAAGAGCGGCCATGATTTCAAGACGTTCGTCTTCAGGGATGAGAGGGTAAACGGCGCCTTTGTTTTTTTTAATCGAACTGTCGCTGTTGAGCGCCACCACCAGCACATCGCCCCGGCTTTTGGCATCGACAAGACTTCGCACATGCCCCACATGCAGCAGATTGAACCCGCCGTTGGTAAAAACAACACGCTTGCCCTTCTTTTTGAGCGCGTCGACAGTCCGCGCAAGTTCATCATGGTCTTTGATGATTTTATGGCTCATGGGTATCCTGTTGCGCAAAATATCGCTGGGGCGTATGATCTCCCCTACTTTTTCCCGTATGAGGCAATGGCGGTCTTGAGCTCATCGGCAGAAAGCGTTGCCGTGCCCGGCTTCATGACCACAACCGATGCTGCATAGTTGGCAAGGCGCGCGGCAGTGGGAAAATCCGCCCCGGCCACCAGCGACAGCGTCACCAGCGACACCACGGTATCGCCGGCTCCCGTGACATCCGATATTTTATCGCTGCCCACCACAGGGATATGCAGGGGCTTCCTGTCGTGCTCGAAAAGCGTCATGCCTTTATTGCCCTGCGTGATGAGGGCTGCGCGGCATTTGATCTGCTGCAGCAGTTTGCGGCCGGCCCGGTGCAGGCTCTCCTCATTATGGATGGTGATGGCGGTAATCTTTTCTGCTTCAGACTGGTTGGGGGTGATGATCGTGACACCTTTAAAAGACGCCATGTGGTAGCGCGAATCCACGATCACGATTTTGCCCCTGGCAAACTGCTTTATAAAGCCGAGCATCCTTTTGGTGAAGATGCCATAGCCGTAATCAGAGACGACCAGCGCGTCGATGTCAGGCAGAATGCGCTTGAGATAGGCAAGCAGCTGGTGCTCGTTTTCCGGCGTCAGCTGCAATTCGATGTCGCGGTCGACGCGGAGCACCTGCTGCTTGGTGGTGTTGTCGTCACCGGCCAGGATGCGCGTCTTCATGATGGTGTGGTAGCCCGGCTCAAGGATCATGCCGTCCATGTTCGGACACTTGCCGGCGATCTGCGAGAAGAGCTTTTCCCCGAAGTAGTCCCGGCCGAGCAGCCCCACCGGGTAGACCTGCGCCCCGAGGTCCAGCAGGTTATTCACCGTGTTGGCCGCCCCGCCCGGAACCAGCTCCTCGGAGTCGTAGCGCACTACGATGACGGGGGCCTCGCGCGAGAGGCGGTAGGGCTTGCCATAGATGAAAACGTCGGCGGTCATATCGCCGATGACGCAGATGCGCGCTTTTGAGAATTGCCTGATGATGCTTGTATATGTTGCCATGGTTGTCCGCACCCGGAATTTTTACCTGTGCACTCTACAGGCTCATAGGACTAAAACATCTTTTAGAATTTCACAAGGAAAAAATAGGCCGGGTGTTTTGGCCGCTGTCTGGAGATGCAGCCAACCTGCGATTGACAAACCATGGGGCCTGTGATAGCTCTACGGAGCAATTGCCGGGGGGACCCATGGAATCCATTCGAACCTTTATTGCTCTTGAGCTGCCCGACGAGCTCAAAATGAGCCTTGCCCGCATGCAAAAGACATTCATGCAGAGCACCGCGGGCGTGAAATGGGTGCGGCCCGAGTCTGTCCACCTGACACTGAAATTTCTGGGCGCCACGAGCATGGAAAAAGTGGGCACTGTCTGCCGGGTTCTTGAGCGCCTGGCCCGGGATGTATCGCCGTTTTTTTTTGAAGTCTCAGGCATCGGCGCATTTCCCAACAGCCGTAATCCCAAGGTTCTCTGGGCAGGCTTGCGGGTTGAAGATCGCCTGAAGGCGTTTCAGGAAGCCCTTGAGACAGAGCTTGCCGATATCGGTTTTGCCACGGAAGGCCGCCCTTTTGCCCCGCACCTGACTTTGGGCAGGATCAGGGACGGCCTTGTGCGCAAGGATATTGCAGGACTCATCGAGCAGTTTAGCACAGAACGGTTCGGAGGGTTCACGGCCGACCATATAATTTTTTTTAAAAGCGATCTCAAGCCTTCGGGGCCGGTCTATGAGGCAATTAAAGATATCACGCTAATGAAAAACGCTTAACAGCGGAGGACAACCATGAGCAAAGAAGCAGCACGGGAAAAGGACGTAGCACGGGATAAAGAAGCCAACAAGGAAAAGGCCATTGAAATGGCCGTGAGCCAGATTGAAAAACAGTTCGGCAAAGGGGCCATCATGCGCCTCGGTGTTGAAGGGGCGCTGGTTCATGACATCGCGGTCATCCCCACCGGTGCGCTCAGCCTTGACATAGCCCTGGGTCTTGGCGGCATTCCGCGGGGCAGGGTGATCGAGATATTCGGCCCCGAATCTTCCGGCAAAACCACGCTGGCGCTGCACGTCATAGCAGAGGCCCAAAAAACGGGCGGTTCCGCAGGGTTTATCGATGCCGAGCATGCCCTGGATGTAACGTACGCCCGCAAGCTGGGCGTCAAGACCGATGAGCTGCTTATTTCCCAGCCCGACAGCGGCGAGCAGGCCCTTGAGATCTGCGAAGTGCTGGTGCGCAGCGGCGCTTTGGACGTTCTGGTTATTGACTCTGTTGCAGCCCTGGTGCCCAAGGCCGAGATCGAGGGCGATATGGGCGATTCGCACATGGGACTGCAGGCCCGCCTCATGTCGCAGGCCCTCCGGAAGCTCACCGCGGCTATCAGCCGCTCCAAGACATCGGTCATTTTCATCAACCAGATCCGCATGAAAATCGGGGTCATGTTCGGCAACCCCGAGACCACCACCGGCGGCAATGCGCTGAAATTTTACGCCAGCGTGCGCATGGACATACGCAAGATCGGCATGATCAAGGATGGCGAAAGCGTCATCGGCAACCGCACCAGGGTGAAAATCGTGAAGAACAAGATTGCCCCGCCGTTTCGCGAAGTGGAGTTCGACCTGATGTTCGGAGAGGGGATCTCCCGCGAGGGAGATATTCTTGATCTGGGCGCTGCCCAGAATATCATCGATAAAAGCGGCGCATGGTTTTCCTACAAAAGCGACCGCCTCGGTCAGGGCCGGGAGAATGTAAAAAGCTATCTGAAAGAGCATCCGGAAATTATGGCAGAAATCGAGCTGGCGATTCTTGAGAAGTCAGGTCTTGCAAAGCCTGCCCCCGGGGCGGCAGATTGATGCACTGCTGGTGAAAGCGAAAAATTCTTTCTAGAGCATTTTTCTTTTTTTGTAACCACGGGCCCTTATGGTGAGCTTTTGATTCGCTTGCCCGTGCTATATTCTCGCAAAAGAAACCGGCGAGGATATCATGCCAATCGCTCGAAGGGCACGGGCTGCCCTCACCAAAGGCGCACCTGTGCGCATATGGCTATAGTATTTTGAAAAATGCTCTAGCAAAAAAAATGGATTCGCAGGGGAGGGGTTTACCCCCTCCCGCGGGCGGGCATAAAGCTGGCCCCTGCGGTGAGTATTTTTACTTGCCTGCAATCTATTGAGTGATGCATCTTCCGTTCAGCCAATGGAAAATAATCTTACCCTTCAAAAAGCTTTTGATGCAGCCTACCGGCTTCTGGCCGGTCGTCCGCATACGCGGGCGGAAATCAAGCGCAAGCTTTCCCGCAAAGGCGCCAGCGCTGAAATCATCGTGCAGATTCTGGATGAGCTTAGCCGGAAGGGCTATATTGATGAAGATGACATGGCGCTG
>CAYNVA010000367.1:0-14482 GCA_964400575.1 uncultured Thermodesulfobacteriota bacterium
GCGCCTGCTTTCAGGAGCGCCAGATCTACCGCATTGATCATTATCTTGCCAAGGAGACGGTGCAGAACATTTTGGCCTTCCGCTTTGCCAATGCCATACTGGAGCCGCTCTGGAACAGGAAACATATTGAATACGTGGAAATCTGCGCGCTGGAGACCCTGGGTATCGAGAATCGGGCGGGGTATTATGAAAAAGCCGGCGTGCTGCGCGACATGTTCCAGAACCATATGCTGCAGCTGCTGTCGCTGGTGGCCATGGAGCCGCCGGTGCAGTTCAAGACGGAACACGTGCGCACCAGAAAGGCCGGGGTGTTCAAGTCGCTGCGGCCCTTTGGTCTGGAAGATATCAGCAGCCATATCGTTCTGGGGCAGTACACGGAAGGAGTTGTGGACGGGCATCTGGTTGCGGGCTATCGACAGGAGCCGGGAGTCGACCCGCAGTCGCTGACGCCCACGTTTGCGGGCATGAAGGTTTTTATCGATAACCGGCGCTGGCAGGGCGTGCCTTTTTACCTGACATCGGGCAAAAGGATGAGTGAAAAGCTGACTAAAATTATCGTGCAATTTCGTGATGTTAGAACATCTGTTTTCAGAAACAGCATGATGTATTCCGGCAGCCCCAACCGGCTCACTTTTTCAATTCAACCCCGTGAGGAAATATCGTTAAGCTTTAGAGCTAAAAACCCGGGCCCGGTCATGTGCCTGCGCCCGATTGATCTTGCATTCAGCTATGATAGCCACAGCCAGGGTAAAATAGATGCTTATGAAAAGGTGCTGATAGACTGTTTGAACGGCGACCAGATGCTGTCGCTGCGTCAGGACTGCGAGGAGCTGTGCTGGGCTTTTTTAACCCCGCTTATAGAAGACTGCGAGCAGTGTATTCGAACTGAGCGGATACTGCATTTTTATCCTGCAGGCAGCCCGGGACCTGCTGAGGCGGAGCATATCAGGCCGTGCCCCTGACAGGGTTTTTTTTATTAATATATTCTTGACTATTACTTTTTGTTTATATATGGTACGAAAACGTAAAGAGTTTAAACATTAACCTAAAGGAGAGAGAAATGAAGACAGCAAAAATTTTTGCAGCAATCGTAGTGGCAATGTGCTTCGCTTTTACCTCTGCCTGGGCAGGTCAGGAAAAGGACAGCAAGATCATGGCCGACCAGAACATCAAGGAAACAAAGATAATACGGATACACTTTATGGGCGGCATAAATCCTGCCGAACTTACGGTCAAGCCCGGCACGACGGTTGTATGGGTCAATGATTCACGCGCCCAGCTTGAGCTCAAGTTTGAGGGCAAGCAGGTAACCCTTGCCTGCAAGAGCCCGGTGCATTTTATTATTGATGAGGACGGATCTTTCATTTCCGACCGCATTCCCCAGGATTCCGTTGCAAGCCTCTGCTTTGTGGAAAAGGGCGAGTTTAACTATGTGCTCCGCAAGGTTCCCACCGGCGGCAATACCGAAACCCGCCAGAACATCAAGGAGTTCAAGGGCAAAATTATTGTACAGTAGGCTTTCCCCCGATACGGCTTTGTTGAAAGGAGACGGCAACGTCTCCTTTTTTTATTGTGTGCATGTATGAAGCCACGAATACTTGTCATCGTTGATGTGCCTGGCTGGGCGCTTGAGCGCACAGCAGACAATGTTATGCAGCGGCTTGCCCGAAGGTATGATTTCCGTAAAGTTTTCAACACTGCGGCAGTTCAAGCTTTGAGTCGCCGTGATTACGATCTTGCCTATGTCTGCTATGAGCGGCAGTTCCAGGATGCGGGCATCACTGCCGGAGTGCCGCGGCCGGCAGTGATTGGCGTGCGCTGTCATTTCAAGTGGGATGGCGGCATCGGCCGCCCGCCATCCCAGGAGTTTCTTAATCATCTGAATTGTTTTGACGCAGTGCATGTGCCGTCGCAGATACTGCATGAAATTTTTTCGCCCCTGCACCCGGCGGTCTTTTATACACCTCACGGCGTTGATGAAACCGTTTTTGTGCCGCGGCCGGAAGGGCGGGTTTCATCTGCCAGCGGCAGGCTTGTGCTTGGCTGGGCAGGCTCGCGCAGTAACCATCCCGGCAAAAGAGGCCTGGAGGATCTGCTGATTCCTGCTGTGAAAGGCCTTGCCGGCGTTGAGCTGCGGCTTGCAGCACGCGAAGACACATGGCGCACACAGGATGAAATGGTGGAGTTTTATCAGGGGCTTGACGCCTGCATTTGCACAAGCCGCACCGAAGGCGGGCCGCACAGCCTGCTTGAAGCCTCTGCCTGCGGCATACCGATACTTTCTACCAGGGTTGGCATCGCACCTGAATTGATAGGCCAGGATTATAATGGCCTTTTTATCGAACGCAGCATTGAGTCCATTCGAGAGGCGGTGGTGAAATTGCGCGACAGGCCTGATCTCCGGTTTGCCATGGGGGCCCGTGCCCGCCATGTTATTGAGCAGGGCTGGACATGGGATAGACAGGCACAAAACTATATCCCCTTTTTCGACCACGGGCTTGCGCAGGGCGGCCGGAGATGAACAGGCAGCTGATCGTTAATGCCGATGATTACAATACCGATGCGGGACGCACCCGTGGTATTCTGGAGGCCGCACGCCGCGGTATTGTGACCAGCACCTCGGTGCTTGCAAATGTGGGCTGGCCTGAAGCAGCATTGTCGGAACTCAAAGCCGTGTTTGACATGAGAGCAGGAGTTCATCTCAACATGACCAAAGGAAGGCCGCTCTGTCAGGGCATGAAAAGCCTTGTCGGCGGCGATGGCTGCTTTTTCTCCAGGTCCGCTGCCTGGCTCAAGGCTTTAGGCAAGAAGTTTGACCATCGGGAAATCGAGCAAGAATTTGCTGCGCAGATTCAGGCGCTCCTGTCTGCCGGCATAGAGCCAGATCATCTGGACGGTAATAACCATATGCATGTTTTCCCGGGGATTATGCAGGTAACCGCCCGGCTTGCTCTTAAGTTCGGCATCAGGCGGGTCAGGCTGCCGCTTGAGCCCCTTTTGTGGTCATGCATGCAGCCGGGCAGGGGACTGGTAAAGAAATGCTTTTTAAGCCTGCTGGCACTGCGGGCGAGGGCCGTGTTCAGACATGCAGGGCTGTGCTTCCCTGACCGGTGTGCAGGAGTGCATGTGCCTGATATGGGCCGTGAGGCCAGTCTTATACGGTTTTTGGAAAACCTGCCCGCCGGCACTACCGAGCTTATGTGCCATCCGGGCTATGCCGATGCAGGCAATGCTTTTTCAACAGCCGACCGCGAGCGGGAGCTTGCGGTTCTGACGGCGTATGATGTCCGTAAAGCGGTTAAAAACAATACTATAACTTTAATTTCTTTCAGCGAGTTGCCATGCGCATAGCACTTGTCAGCCCCCATACGGTGCCCGTTTCCTGCGGCAACAGCCTGTTTGCCGAACGCCTTCGCGCGGGCCTTGCCATGCGCGGCCACGAGGTTATGCTGTTTGATTCCTCGGCAGACGCTGCTGAGGGCGCTGCGGCTTTCAGGCCCGATATACTGCACAGCATCCATGCAATCAAGCCGGCACAGTGGCTTGAAAAGTTTTTCAGCCTGGCTTCAGCGCCATGGGTCGTGACGCTGACCGGCACGGATTATAACAGCCCCCAGGATTACGGCGCCGAACATGCAGTGCTGGCGATGCGGTTTGCTCAGGCATCAGCCATTATTGTCTTTCATGAAGAGGCCCGATTGTGCGTGGCTGAGCATTTTCCCGGGGCTTCACGAAAACTTGCCGTTATTGCCCAGGGCATAGATCTGCGGGACCACGCCCTTGATCGGGAGGCGGTGCGTCAGAGCTATGGTGTTTCCACCCGCGAGGTCCTTTTTTGCATGGCTTCCGGCATACGGCCGGTAAAGAATATTTGCTTTGCCCTTGACATTTTTGCCGCAGTGCGCGAGCGGTATCAGCAGGCCAGGCTCATTCTTGCCGGCCCGGTACTGGATGGCGATGAGGCAGCTCGCGTGTTTGAAAAGGCACGGGCAGTGACGGGCTTTTCCTATATCGGTGAAATTTCACATGACGGGGTACGCGACCTTATGGCTGCAGCCGATATTTTCATGAATGTTTCACTTCATGAAGGAATGTCGGGCGCCATGCTTGAGGCCATGGCAGAGGGCCTGCCTGTGCTGGCAAGCGATGCCCCGGGCAACCGGGCGCTTGTGCAGCACGGCATAACGGGTCTTCTTGTCAGCCTTGCAGAGCGAGGCTGTTTTATAGATGCCGCCTGCCGGCTTGCTGCAGAAGCCAACCTGAGACATGCTCTGAGCAGAGAGGCCCTGCAATCGGCGTCGGCTTTTTCTGTGTTGCATGAGATTGAGAAGTATGAAAAAGTATATCGAAGTATCGGCTGCTCAAAATAACTGTTTGCTGCACGGTGCTTGTGCAGACTGTACCTGCATGACGGGCCTCAGGCATAACCTCTGCGGCAGGTTTTCAGAATCTTTGAAACGATAGTAAGGAGGGACTGTGATGCCAGACAATAATCAGCATGACGCGGCGACTATTTTGGAAGACCCTGTTTTTAAGGAAATTTTCATGCCGCTTTATCTCAACTACAAAACGCTTGACCGTGATTTCGACAAAAAAGTCATTGATAAGGATATTGAGAATCTCCGTAACAAATTCGAGACCATAGCAAGCTCCAAAGAACGACGCAAGTCAAAGACATGATGCGGTGCTTCTGCCAGAGACGAGGCAGCCCACTTTGATTGCGGTCCTGCACGGGCAGCCCGCGCGCATGCCAGTAGTTCATGACATTTTACCCCCCCTCACCACGGCCTTCTTCCACAAGAGACTTTGTCATAATTGTAGATTCTGCAGGCAACGGTCGCGGCCATTCCCTGCGATGATTGCATTTTCAATTATTGTGGGAACTACGGACACGACTATATGCTGTTTTGTCGTTTTCTCCTAGTGGATCAGGACTTTTGAAATTATCAGTTAGTTACCATCCTGTTGACGGAAAAAGAAGTGGTCCATTCTGTTGAAATAAGAGTTCCTTCTGCCCTTGAGGGGAGAAGGTCAGGATGAGGGGTGTTGAAAACACATTAAAAAGAAGGCCCCCACACCTCGATCCTCTCCCCCGTGCCGGGGTCGAGGAGGATTTTGCATAGTTCAACAGTATCGAGGGCTGTGGTGAGAGGTACAAAAATGAATTGTCATGGCCTACCAGTGACACAGCCTCCAGGCTGAGAGGTAACAATCCCGTTTACCTGCTTGGATCTAAGCTTAGGGGTGATGGAGAAAACAATCATCAAAATAAAGCCCTCTATCATTTCCCTTTTACAATCAGTCTATTTTATCTGGGTGTTCGGCGTTGCAGCGTGAAAAGAATCCGGCTGTTAATCCATGGTTTCTTTTTCACTTGCTGAATGATTCTCAGGTATGCAGCTGCCGCAGTGTATGAATCTTTTGTGTATCATACGGTAGTGTTTTTCACCGATGATTTAGATTAACTAAATCAATATTTTATTAAAAATAGAACAAAAAAATACCAATAATTATTTTTTTTAAATTGGCACATAAGTTGTATTTATTTAAGCCAGATTGCGCGGCAGAATGCTGCTGTCTGGCAGCGGTGAAGGGAAGGGAACATGGATATCAGTAAAACACGCAACAGCCTCAATCATGTTATTCTCAACAGGATCATGGCGCTGCGCTATCAGCTGCGCAAGCGCCCCGCGCTTGTTCAGTGCATCATGTCCATGGAAGCAGTGTTTGTCAGAACCGGTGTGATTTTCTACGGACGCAGCCAGAAAAGTCTGCACGGGAAGGGCTGACTATGTATCAAAAGAAACGGCTTGAGGATATCGTTGAAGAGCGCACCCAAGAGCTGATGAATGAGATCAACATACGCAGGCAGGCCGAAGAAGAGCTCAGGCAGATGAACCTTACCCTTCAGAAAGCCACCGTGTATGCCCGTGAGATGGCTCTGCAGGCCGAGCTTGCCAATGCGGCCAAGAGCGAGTTTCTTGCCAATATGAGTCATGAAATCCGCACCCCGATGAATGCCATACTCGGGCTTTCCCACCTTGCCCGGCAGACCGCTTTGACATCCCGGCAAAAGGACTATTTATGCAAACTTGACAGGTCCGCGCAGTCGCTGCTGGCGATTATTAACGACATACTTGATTTTTCAAAGATCGAAGCGGGCAAGCTTGAGATTCAAAAAACCTCGTTTGCCCTGTCCTCGGTGTTTGATAACCTCACCAGCATTCTTGCGGTCAGGGCGCAGGAGAAGGGACTTGAGCTTGTATTTGATGTTGGGTTTACAACCCCTTATTTTCTTGAGGGCGATTCGGTGCGGCTGCAGCAGGTTCTGGTTAATTTGACCGGCAATGCGCTGAAATTTACCGAGCAGGGCGACGTGATCGTGTCTGTGTATCCCGTGCATGAGGATGACAGGGCTGTCGAGCTGCACTTTGAAGTGAAGGATACGGGAATCGGCATAACCGAGGAAGATCAAAAAAAGCTGTTTGAGCCCTTTACCCAGGCCGACAGCACCATGACGCGCAGGTTCGGCGGCACGGGACTTGGCCTTGCCATCAGCCGGCGCCTGGTTGAATGTATGGGCGGCCGTCTTAGCGTTGAGAGCCAGCCGGGCAGGGGGAGCGTTTTTCAGTTCGACATACGGTTCGGGCTGAGCGCAGCAGACGATGATGGTGCCTGCCGTCCTGATACCGGGTTGAAGGGCAGGCAGGTGCTCGTGGTCGATGACAGCGAAACGGTTCGGGAGGTTATCGGGAACATGCTGGAAATCATGGGTGTCAGGGTCGACACCACGGCATCCGGAGATGCCTGCATGGAAAAGCTTGCAAATGCCGGTAAGCATATCGCCTATGATTTAGTCATACTTGACTGGAAAATGCCCGGCATGGACGGAGTAGAGCTTGCAAAAAAAATCAGTCAGCAGAGCGGTGCAGGCTCTCCCCGGATACTCCTGATGACGGGATATGGCTGTGATGATATGAAAGCTGCAGCAGGGGAACTGAGGGTAGACGGATGGCTTGAAAAACCTTTTACCCTGACGACGCTGTCGACTGCAGTCAAACAGGCTCTGGGTATGGGCGTGAATGCAGCACTCCGGTCAGTGCAGCAGGACGGCGCACTGAAGGTTCCGGAGGCTGTGCTCAAAGGCGCACGGGTACTGGTAGTGGAGGATAATGAGCTGAACCGTCTGGTGGCAGGAGATATACTGATGGGTTCCGGCGTTCTTGTAAGTTATGCTGTCAACGGTATCGAGGCCGTTGCTGCGATGAAAGAGGGGGGGGTTGACGCTGTGCTGATGGATGTACAAATGCCCCTTATGGATGGATACACGGCAACCAGAAAAATACGTGAGTGGGAAGGCAAGGTGAACCGAAAAAACCGCCTGCCCATTATTGCCATGACCGCTCATGCCATGCGGCATGAGCATGAGATGAGCATTGATGCAGGCATGGACGATCATCTCACGAAACCGATTAATGCAGCAGACATGCTGGCAGTGCTTGCCCGGCGTATACAGAAGCAGCAGCATGAGGCAGCAGATACGGAGCGGCTTCATACAGCAGCCGCGGCAATGACCGGCACTGACATGCTTGCCACTGCCTGCATCAATGCGGCCGAGGCAATCGCCCGCATAGACGGCAATCTTGAATTGTATATCAAGATTTTAAAATTATATAAAAACAACCATCCTGCGCCTGAAGCGATTGTTGAACATTTCAGGCTGGGAGATACGGAAACAGCGCAGCGGGAGGCCCATACGGTCAAAGGTATGAGCGCACAGATCGGAGCTGAGGGTCTCCGTGGCATCGCAGCAGGGCTTGAAGAGTCGATCAAAGCCGGAGATGCTGCAGCGGTGGAAAAAAATGCAGCGCTCTTTACTGACGAACTGCAAAAAGTGCTGGCTTCTGTTGATCGATTTATTAATTGTTCTGATCAAACCGGTAATGACTATCTGAATTAAAGTATTATCCAGAGACAGCCTGGAGTCAGTTGACGATGTTGACGACCTGCACGGGATTTCATACATGAATCCCGTGTATTTTTATGCGGCCATGCCAGCCCCTGCCTGCAGCGCAGTCCTGAAATGCTTTGACATTTCAGCTGATTACGGTTAACTACTAGAATTCCAAAAACAGAGAGATTGTGTATGATTATTGATGCTCTAAAAAAGCTGGCCGACCATCTGCATCTTACAGAGGATGAGATGACCGCGGCCATGAATGCAATCATGGAAGGAGCCTGCACCGATGCTCAGATCGCCTGTTTCCTGACGGCGCTGCGGCTGAAAGGCGAAACGGCTGATGAAATTACCGCAGCTGCCCGGGTCATGCGGCATAAGGCGCTCAGCGTGCCTGTAAAAAACAGGGCAGGGCTGATTGATATTGTCGGTACGGGGGGCGATGGAGCCCATACGTTCAATATTTCAACAGCTGCGGCCTTTGTGGCCTGCGGCGCAGGGCTGAGAGTTGCCAAGCACGGAAACCGTTCGGTTTCAAGCAGGTCGGGCAGCGCGGATGTCATGGAAAAGCTTGGTGTCATCATTGACCTTACGCCCGAGAGTGTCGGCCGCTGCATTGATGAAACAGGCATGGGTTTTCTTTTTGCACCGAAATTCCATCTTGCCATGAAATACGCAACCCCGGTGCGCCGCGAGATCGGCATTCGGACACTATTCAACATGCTGGGGCCGCTTACCAATCCGGCAGATGCAGACATTCAGCTCATCGGGGTCTACGACGAAAGGCTGTGCGCTGTTTTTGCCGGAGTGCTTGAGCGGCTTGGCAGGAAGCGGGCGCTCATTGTTCATGGCATGGACGGGCTTGATGAACTATCGCTGTCGGCTGAAACCGAGGTGTATGACCTGAGCCCGTCAGGCATAGTGTCATACCGCGTGCGGCCAGAGGATGCCGGCCTGGAACGCGCTGCTTTTGATTCAGTCCGCGGAGGCGATGCTGCGGAAAATGCCGCCATTATTGTGGATATATTTAAAGGCAAGCCGGGGCCATGCCGCGATATGGTGCTCTTGAATGCAGGCGCGGCTCTTATGGCCGGCGGCCGCGCCGCTACTCTGCGCGAGGGCGCAGCCATTGCAGCCGATGTTATCGACAGCGGCCGAGCCCTTCGCAAGCTTGCAGAGCTTAAAGAATTCTCCCGGACGCTTGAGTAAGCCATGATACTTGACAGCATAGTGGCCCATAAGAAGGAAGAGGTTTTCGCCTCCATCTGCGAGCGGCCTCTTTCAGTGCTCAAAGAGCTCATGAAAGAGCAGCCTGCACCACGTGGTTTTGCCGAAGCGCTCATCCTAGACAGAGGGCCGCAGGCTGCCATAATTGCCGAGGTAAAAAAAACATCGCCGTCAAAAGGCGTGATTCGTGAGCAGTTCGACCCGGTTGCCATCGCGCGCGACTATGCAGCCAACGGAGCAGCCGCCATATCGGTTCTGACCGAGTCGAAATTTTTTCAGGGCAGCCCTGACTATCTGTCGGCAATAAAAAAGCATGTCGGCATACCGGTTTTACGGAAAGATTTTCTTTTTGATGTGTACCAGATTTACGAAGCACGGGCACTGGGGGCTGACGCGCTTCTGCTGATTGCCGCTATTCTCGAGAAGGAGAAAATCCGGGAGCTTCTTTACCTGACTCGCGAGCTCGGCATGGATGCACTGGTGGAGGTGCACAACCGCGAAGAGCTTGAAACGGTGCTTGAAATCGGCGCGCAGATTATCGGGATAAACAATAGGAATCTCAATACTTTCCAGACTGATATTGCCACTACGGTTGAACTTATACAGGGCATTCCTGAAGATAGAATAGTTGTGAGTGAAAGCGGCATTGCTTCGCGCAAAGACATTCTGATGCTCCGCAGCGCAGGAGTCGATGCTTTTCTCATCGGCGAATCGCTCATGCGGCAGGAAAGCCCCGGGGCCAAGCTCGCGGAATTAATGGGTTTGTAATTATTTTTTGGAGTTCACATGATGTATCCAGATGCAACAGGTCATTACGGCCCGTACGGGGGCCGGTATGTATCAGAAACATTGATGCCGGCCCTGATCGAGCTGGAGCAGGCATACATTAGGTATCGCGGCGATCCTGAATTCAAGGCAGAGCTCGACTATTTCCTGCGCGAGTTTGTCGGACGCCCCAATCCGCTGTATTTTGCACAGCGCCTGTCTGAAAAGCTCGGGCTTAAAGTCTATCTCAAGCGGGAAGACCTGAATCACACGGGAGCCCATAAAATCAATAATACGGTCGGCCAGATACTGCTGGCCCGCCGCATGGGCAAGACGCGCATTATCGCTGAAACAGGCGCCGGGCAGCACGGCGTGGCAACAGCAACGGTTGCGGCGCGCTTCGGACTTGCATGTGATATCTTCATGGGCTCTGAAGATGTGAAGCGCCAGGAGCCCAATGTTTTCCGCATGAAGCTGCTTGGCGCGCGCGTCATTCCCGTAACATCGGGCAGCCGGACGCTCAAAGATGCCATGAATGAGGCCATGCGCGACTGGATTACCTATGTGCGCAACACCTTTTACATAATCGGCTCGGTTGCCGGGCCTCACCCGTACCCGCTGATTGTTCGTGATTTCCAGCGTGTCATCGGCGATGAGGCGAAATCTCAGATACTTGAAAAAGAGGGCCGGCTGCCTGATCTTGTTACGGCATGCGTCGGCGGCGGGAGCAATGCCATGGGTCTTTTCTATCCCTTCATCGAAGACAAAGAAGTTGCCATGGTTGGCGTTGAGGCCGCAGGCCACGGCATCGGCAACGGGCCCCATTCAGCATCGCTGTGCGCCGGGAGGCAGGGCGTTCTTCATGGCGCCAAGAGTTATCTTTTGCAGGACGAGCAGGGGCAGATATCCACCGCGCACTCAATTGCCCCGGGCCTTGATTATCCGGGTGTGGGCCCTGAGCACAGCTGGCTGAAAGATTCGGGCCGTGCTCAGTATGTGTCGGTGACTGATGACGAGGCGCTTGCCGCTTTTCACGAGCTGTGCCGCACCGAAGGAATTATCCCGGCGCTGGAGAGCTCCCATGCTGTGGCCTATGTGATGAAGGCGGCTGCAACTTTGAAAAAGGGTGCAATTGTCATCATTAATCTTTCGGGCAGGGGCGATAAGGACATTCATATTGTAGCCGAGAAGATGGACCCTGTTGTCTGACCAAGAGAGGAAAATATGTCACGTATAGCACAACTGTTTGATGAACTCCGGCAGAAAAAAGAAAAAGCCCTTATCGCCTATATTACAGCAGGCGATCCGGATATGGCAACAACTGAGCAGCTCCTGAAATGCCTGGTTGAAAGCGGAACCGACATGATAGAGCTTGGCGTGCCGTTTTCCGACCCCATGGCCGACGGCCCCACCATTCAGGCCGCAGCGCAGCGGGCTCTTGAACACCCGTTTTCAATTCAGGCTATTCTCGGGCTTGTAAAGAAGTTCCGCACGTATTCACAAGCGCCTTTGATTCTTTTCGGGTATTATAATCCTTTATTGCAATATGGGCTGGAGCGTCTTGCCCGTGATGCGCGCGATGCCGGTATTGACGGCTTTCTGGTTGTGGATTTGCCGCCTGAAGAGGCTGCAGACCTTAAAAAGGCTGCTGACGAGCAGCAGCTGGATATGATTTTTCTGCTTGCTCCTACAAGCACTGATGAGCGCATACGCAAGGTCACCGATGTTTCTTCGGGCTTTGTGTATTATGTTTCAATAACAGGTGTTACCGGCGCACGTGCAAGCCTTGCCGATATGATGGAAGTGTCGGTCAATAAAATAAGGCAGTTTACCAATCTGCCTGTGGGCATTGGTTTTGGCGTTTCACGGCCGGAGCATGTGAGCGAAATCGCACGTTTTGCAGATGCGGTTATTGTCGGCAGCGCCATTATCAAGGAGATAGAAGCCCATGCCGGAAAGCCCGACATGCTTGCCAAAGTCGGCTCTTTTGTGCAGGCTCTCAAACAGGCAACGCTGAGGTAAGATTTACAAGGACGATCCGCTCACCTGCCCGCAGTGTCAGGGAGCAATGAAGATAATCAGCTTTATAGACCAGCCCGAAGTAGTAAAAAATATATTGCAGCACCTGGGCCTGTGGGAGATACAAAAGCGGCCACCGCCGAAGATCAACTCGCCGCCAGTAGGGGCGTATGGCTATACGCCCTTACAATCCCCTCATATGACTACGCCGATCCCGATTACCCCTTACGCCTATATTTAATTTGGCTGTAGGGGCTTAAAATTTTAAGCCCCTACGGAATGTCGGGGTGCGCATAAAAAGAGCCTTTCGGGTTGACCTAACACCACATATCAGACAGCCCGCGCGTCGAAAGATATTTGATAACAGCATCGCAGGCCGCACCCAAAAGCCCATCCCACAACTTGCGCCCATATTTACATTGACACACAATTCCCCTGGCCCTATATTTGCACCATCTCAAAGCGAGTTCCCATCAAAGATCAAATCAGGCGGACAGATAATTGACACGCAGTCTCTCTCCCCCCTCTTTGTGGTAGTGCAATGGGGCGACGGCTATCGCATCCTGCGCCTGCTGTTCAAGGAATAGGACGGACAAAGGTTTATATAGGGATATCTCGGGCGGGGATGCACTCCGGCTCCCATAAATATTTAACCTTATGAGTTGGGCCTGACCCCACATCTGGAGCCCCCGGGCGTTTTTCAATTAAAAATAATTTTTTCATTTCCTCGCGGCTTTTTTTCATGGATTGCCCTCCTGTTCAAGACCCCAGCGCTTCTGCCAGTACTCGTATTCATACGGCCAGTCTTCCTTCTGAGATTCAACCAGCCAACGCATACTCTCAAACCACTGATTTCGTTCCTCTTCCTGCTCGGGGAAACGCTTCCGGGAAACGATTGCATCTGCAAGTCTGCGCCCCAGATCACGCGCTTCCTGCAATGCATTGGAGACTTCATCAGGGTCATCAAGCTGAACGCTTGCAACCACGAGGCTTCCGACTTTCCACAAGCCCATGCTGACAAGAACATGTTGCAGATACTCCTCGGCTCGCTGATACAAGGGACCTCCCGAAGATAGTACACATACGCCGTACTTCCCGTAGAGCGGCAGGCAGTGAAACATGCTGATGCTGCGGTCAAGCATGGCCTTAAGCTGAGCGCTCACGTTGAAAATATAGTTTGGGCTTGCAAGCACCAGCCCGTCTGCTTCAATCATTGCCTGCTGCATGGTTGGGTAATCATCCTGAATGACGCACCCGCCTTTTTTCTGGCAGGTATGACAGCTTATGCACGGCTTCACGGTGAGGGATCCCAGTTCAAACACTGTCACTTGAGCGCCTGCCTCGCGTGTTCCTTCGATGAGCGCCGCAAGTGCCCTGCCTGTGCTGCCTCTGGGGCCGGTCGGGCTGCCGTTGATTGAAACGATTTTCATAAATTGTCCTCCGGTGAAAGAAATTTTTTAGTTGCTCGTGCTGCTGAGCGCTCCCGCATCCAGCATCTCCCGCAGGCTTTTCACAAAGTCCGGCGGTGCGCTATAATCGGGCTGGCTTCGAAAGAGCTCAGCCATACGCTGTATCTCATCCAGTTCCTGCGCCAGCCCGGTGTCCTGCATTTGTCGGGGAGTCTGGAAGGGGTGGTCCGCGAACATGAGCTTCGCGGGGTCAAGCCACCCGGTTTCAAGTGCTGGAACTACATGTCGGGAGCAGCGGCAGGGGGCGCCCGGATTCATGAGGCCGCATTTTTGACTCATGAAGTTTTTTAGATGACCGCGGGCCCTTGAAAGGCGCTTGCGGAAAGTCACAGGGGTGATGTTCAGGATGTCGGCGGCGCTTTCGCCGCTGAGCTTAAATATATCCCCCAAAATGTAGGCCAGGCGCTGCTGGCGATCCAGGCAGGCCAGCGCAATCAGATATATTATGCGGCAGAACAAATCCCCTCATATGACAACATCGATCCAGATTGCCCCTTTGAAGCCTATATTTAATTTGAGAAATCAGGCAAGATCGTAAGAGGTGCGCACAAAAACAGCCCTCCAGTTGACATAACACCCCATATCAGACCGCCCGCCGCGCCGCAAGAGATTTAATCGTGCCGTTTATTTTTGGCCTGGTCGGCCCTGCCCATATCTTGCGGCGTCTTTTATATTGACACACAACCGCCCTCATTTTATAGTCTGCCCATCCCAAAGCGAGTTCCTATCAAAAAATCACTCCCACTCGATCGTGCTTGGCGGCTTAGACGAGATATCGTAGGTAACGCGGTTGACGCCTTTTACTTCGTTAATGATACGGTTTGAAATGCGGCCGAGAAGGTCATAGGGCAGTCTCACCCAGACTGCTGTCATGCCATCGACGCTTTCCACGACACGCAGCACCACAACTTTTTCATAGGTGCGCTCATCGCCCATGACGCCAACGGTTTTGATGGGCAGCAGCACGGCGAATGATTGCCAGACACTGCGGTACAGCCCGGCATTTTTGAACTCTTCAAGTATTATGGCATCCGCCTCACGCAGA
>CAYNVA010000368.1:0-3993 GCA_964400575.1 uncultured Thermodesulfobacteriota bacterium
GCTGCGGATCCTCACCTGCAAGTAGGGTTACATTAAATTCAATACCAAACCAGACGGGCATGCCCCGATCGCTTTTGTTTGTCAGCTCATACTCAGCAGTTATGGTGCCGGCAGCATCATCAAGTGTAAAGCGCTTTTCGATACGCAAAGGCAGCTGGGCATAATCCTGATGCAGAACACCATCACGGGCCAGGGTGAACCGGACGGAAGGGTTTTCCCCGTCCTTTGCCATCCCGGAAAGCTCGTAGGAAGCGCCGACAAAATCTCCAAGCTCCATATAACGGGCTCGCCGGAAACTGTCCGCTGTGGTTGCAGCAGCCAGAAAATGATCAATGAAAGAAAAGCGCTCATACCAGTCATAGGATAGAAGCTCCTGCAGCCCCTGCTCTTTCACCTTAATCGTCTGCCTGGGGGGCAGCGGCGGGCCTGAATCATCGGGCTGGCTCTCATCGGGGCCTGCATGCTTGAGCCTGCGGTGATAGCCCTCCATTTTTCTGGTGAAGGTGTTGCAGAGATTGAACGAGCAGGGCCGGTAATCAAGCTCAAAAAGCGCGCCGCCATCCTTTGGGGAAAAACAGGCCGCAAGGGTGCGTCCCGACACGATAATGCGCTGCGAACGGTCCCGCATGAGATCGACAATCCGGGCATCGCACCAGGGGGTTTTGTCATGAATCTGGGCATCCAGGAGATTTTCGGCATTGATGAGATGCTCATAGACGCCGTTGCGCAAATAGTTGAGATAGACTCCGCCGAAAAGCCCGTGCCAGTAGGCGCAGTTGCACTGTGCGCGGTACAGCTCCCGGCGCGCCTGCTGAAGCGGGGCTGGCACAGGTGGGGCGAGTGCGCGCTCACATGTTTCAAGCCGTTCGCTCACCATGAGCATTTTTTTATGCATGCGGTTGCTCTCGGGGTATTTAGCCAGAAAGTTGGCCCAGTGGCCGCCGCGGATAAAAGAGCTGTATTTTTCACGAAGGCCAAGGCCCTGAAGCTGCTCGAGCATGTGGTTATAGCGGCAGCCCGCGTCTGCAGGCAGGGCCCACTCCATCATTTCATCATAGGTGATGCTCGGCAGATAGCTGAAGCCCTGCGCCGCATGCCTGTCCATGTACTCCGAAGCGGTCATCATGCTGATCATCTCGCGGTTTTTTTCCAGGGCGGCAAAAAAAGCTTCGAGCCAGCCTTTTTCATAGACCCAGCTGTGTGTGCCCGGCCAGACACCAAATTTTTCACCGTCGTCGCCATAGGTTATGGCTATGGGTGAGTCCGTGCTTGCGCGGTAGCGCAGATAGTCGATGGTCTTTTCCGGCGGCTGGAAAGGGATGGCATAGCGAAGCTGCATATCTATAGGGAAAACAGCGATACTGCGGCCCTCGCGCTCGGTCATATAATAGCCGCAAATCTGCTCATGGGAAAGGCCGGTATGCAAAAACTGCGTGCTGTCAAGAAAGGTATAGGAGAGGCCGGCATCGGCAATCAGACGCGGCAGCACCGGATCCCAGACGCGTTCCGGGACCCAGGCCCCACGGGGATTACGGGCAAACAGCCTTTGCATTTCGTAGCTGAGCATGCGCATCTGGCCTGCCGCATCGATATCGCGCAGCATGGGCAGAATGGGTTCATACAGTGCACCTCCCAGAAGTTCTACCTGCCCCCGCTCGGTCAGGCCGCGCAGCGTTTGCAAAAAACCCGATTCATGGTCTTCCAGCCATTCAAGCAGGGAGCCCGAATAGTGAAGCGTAGCTTTAATAAGCGGATGGCGTTCAAGAAGTGTAAGAAAAGGAGCGTAGGCGCGGTCAAAGGCATCCCGGAAAACCTGTTCCATATTGCCCACGGGCTGATGATTGTGCACACAAAAAATAAAGGTGGTCTTTTTCATGAATGGCGCCGATCAACAGCACGGGTACATGTGGGGGTTTGTTGCTGCCTGCGGCGGCCGTTGGGGACTGCATCCAGGGGCTGCCGAACTTAAGGCCCGGCGCCAGCTGAGCCGTACGCACGCTTATCCTTTTGTCGCTTTTTCCCGTTGCTCCTGCTCTTCCTTGCACCTGATGCACAGCGTGGTCACGGGCCGGGCCTTGAGCCTGCCTTCGGAGATGCCATCGCCGCATTCCTCACAGATGCCGAAGGTGCCTTTTTCGACGCGTTCAAGAGCCTGCTCGATTTTGGCGATCAATTGACGCTCACGGTCTCGGATGCGCAGGACAAAATTGCGATCTGATTCAAGCGTGGCCCGGTCATTGGGATCAGGGAAGGTATCGTCCTCGTCATTCATTTCATCGACAGTCTCCCGTGCCCCACCGGCAAGGTCTTCCAATCTTTTAGAAAGAAGGTCCTTGAAGAACTCCAATTGTTTCTTATTCATAACCGCCACCCTCCTGACATCGGCATTACTTAAAAATTTAGCACAACCTTTTTCAAGAATATACAATAAAAATGCTACTGGCCTTCCCGCACAAATGCCCCGCTTTTGCCACCGCTTTTTTTCAAAAGCTGCACATCGGTGATGGTCATCCCGCGGTCAACGGCCTTGCACATATCATAAATGGTCAGTGCCGCCGTTGCAACCGCAACAAGCGCCTCCATCTCCACGCCGGTTTTGCCGACGAGCCGCACCGTTGCCCGCACCTCGACGCAGCTTTGTTCTTGCTTGGGAAAAAACTCCATGGTGATCGACGTTATATTGAGCGGATGGCACATGGGGATGAAATCCCCCGTGCGTTTGGCGGCCATGATGCCCGCAACCTGCGCCACCCCGAACACATCACCCTTTTCTATCCTGCGATCCATGATCCGAAGGAGGGTTTCCCGCTTCATGAAAACAGTGGCCGTAGCCGTGGCTTCACGCACTGTGTCGGGCTTGGCGCTTACATCCACCATGCGCGACCGGCCGGAATCGTCAAAATGTGTCAGCTGATTTGAATCCAAAGTAGCACTTCTCCATAAAGTCTCATGCACATCTTTTGAACTTTTATAAGAAAAGACCGGATGCGTCAAGCCTAATTTGTTCCCTGTACAGGAGCGAGCACAACAATTGCTTTTGACTTTTCAGGATGCATTTTTTATAGTCACTATAAAATACCTTGGGTTTTAAGGAGAACGACACATGCTGCTGCAGCTCGGTGACATCAAAATAAAAAAAAGAATCAGAAAAAATTTGGGGGATCTCCAGCCCCTTATGAAAAGTCTGCGGGATCATGGCCTTATGAACCCTGTCGTCGTTAGCCGGAGGCTTGAGCTTATTGCCGGGTACCGCAGGCTTGAATCGGCACGAAGGCTGGGCTGGGAACACATAGAGGCAACCGTGATGGAAATGTCGGGCGAGCTGCCCATGCTGGAGCTGGAAATCGAAGAAAATGTGCAGCGCCGCGATTTTTCACGTGAGGAGCTTGCCGAAGCGCTCAAGAGGCTTGAAAAACTGCGCAACCCGGGATTTTTCAGGCGGATATGGCAAGGTGTCAAGCGTGTTTGTGAACGGCTGCTGGGCGTAAAGTCAATGCGGTCTTAAGCTGCATCTGCAGGCGGATGCAAACACGTGTGTACAGCCCACACAATAAGGGGATCAAAAACACCCTGACCCCCAACACGGGTGAATGAAGCCCGGCATATTTCTTCCTCGCCCACGCAAGGGAGAGAGGTCAAAGACTCGCCGTGGCGAGATTGAGGTGGGGGGGCATTGCACATCACCCCTCTTTCCCGAATCAAGTTCAGAACAGGCTCCGGCCTTCTCCCGCAAGGGGAGAAAAAGCTCTTAATTCACAAGCTTTGAAGATTTAGGGGCGGGGGAATAAAATACAATAGTATTTCGCCCCCCTCTTTTGTGGGGAGCTGTACTGGGGCGAACACGCACATAAGCTAGTACCTTGTCATAAATTTATTTAGCAGTTTATGATTTTAGCCGATACCTTCATAAAAATACTTTTTTTGGAGGATCGACATGAACAAAAAATACATAGTCAGGCTCACAGAAGATGAGCGAAAGCAGTTAAAAGAAGT
>CAYNVA010000369.1:0-1684 GCA_964400575.1 uncultured Thermodesulfobacteriota bacterium
CACGGGCTTTTCGGCGGAGTCTATCTCAACTATTTGCGCAACGGCGTCTATGAGCATCTCATCAATGCCGAAAATCTCCTGGATGCCCAGATTCATGACAAAACCCCCTGGTGCGATGCCCGGATTGTCGATCTCATGCGCGACCGTTCGCAGCGCCTTATCATATCGGGGGGCACCTTCACAGCCTGTTTTTCCCCAAAGGATGGCGGCGCGCTTTTTGAGCTTGATTACCGGCCCTGCTCGTTCAATCTCTGCAACACCTTCACCAGAAAAATGGAGGGCTATCACCGCAGGCTCAAGCATGCAGGCCCTGATGACAGCCAGCCCGATGATGCAGGACCGCCGTTGCCACCCCAGCAGACGATCAAGGTGAAAGAGGATGGGCTGCAGGACCTTCTATCCTATGACTGGTATGAGCGCTTTTCTTTCATTGATCATTTTCTGGCAGAGGCAACCACAGCGGACAGTTTCCGGCGAGCCCGTTATATGGAGCTTGGAGATTTTGTAGGCGCTTCCTATGAGCTTTCCGGGATGGCAAAGGACGGGAAAATTCCTTCCGTCCGGTTCACCCTGGCCCGTGATGGTATTCTGCATCAGGATTATGCCCAGCTGCCTTTGCGTATCGAAAAGCGTTTTACACTTGATGATGCTGCCGGCACCATAACTGCTGAGTATGAGCTGACAAACAAAAGTGATCGGGGCATGCCGGTCTGGTTTGGTATTGAATTTAATGTAACCCTGCTTGCAGGTGAGGATCCGCAGCGTTTCTGCCTGGTACCCGGCCAGAGCGGGCAGCGGTTCCCCATGAACGCCTGCAAAGAGATTGCCGGCATTACAGAGTTTTCCCTGCGCGATACATGGAGAGGCATTGCTGTTGATTTCATGCTTGCCCCCGGAGCCGATATGTGGTTTTTCCCTGTTGAAACCGTTTCGCAGTCGGAAAACGGCCTTGAAAAAACCTATCAGGGTTCTGCCATACTAGTGCACTGGAAAGAACACCTTGCGAAAGGGGCAAAGCTGCACAAAACCCTGTGCCTGAAAATATCAGACGCTGCAGAAGCTTCGCAGCCATAAACCATACAAAAGGATTCTGCCTGCGCAGGACTTTTTCGCACAAGCAAACCATATCGACAAAAGTGCTTTTTTTGAAAGTTCGCCCATGAAGAGATGGCCTCTATTGTTGATGCTTATGTGTACAACGGTTTTTATCTGTAGTCTGTCTGCCTGCGGCAAAAGTTCGCCTGCCGTGTGCATTGAAAAAAAAGACGGCTCCGTGGTCTGTGTTGCCGTGGAGACGGTACGCACACAGTCTCAGCGGCAGCTTGGCCTCATGTACCGCCGGCAGCTTCCACAGGGCAACGGCATGCTGTTCCTTTTCGACAGCGAAAAAAAACAGGCTTTCACTATGAAAAACACCTTTATCCCTCTTGATATTATATTTATCGGCCGCGACAGGCGCATTGTCGGATGGGTCGAGAATGCCGCGCCTCTTACCGACGGCCCGTATGAAGTTAGAGGTGCATCGCAGTATGTGCTTGAGGTAAACGGACTGTTCTGCAGGGAGCAGGGCATTGCGGTTGGGGACAAAGTGCTGTTCGACGCGATGCCGTAGGCGGTGAAGCCTGCCCCCCCCCATCTCTGGCTGGGGGCGGCATGTCTGCAAGCGCATCCCGGCAGATACTAG
>CAYNVA010000370.1:0-4010 GCA_964400575.1 uncultured Thermodesulfobacteriota bacterium
AAGCCCCCCCCTGAAAATTACCACGGGGCTATTAGGGGGCAGGGCTGTGCAGAGATTTATTCGTTTTTTTGAATAATGATATTGAAAAAATAATTAAACAAAATATAAAAAAATAGGTATTCGCATAATCTGATATGGTACTAAAGTATTGCACTGTTCTCCAGAAAGGAGGTAACCTGAACACAGGCTAGAGCATTTTTCTTTTTGTTGTAGCCATGCGCCCTTATGGTGAGCCTTTGTTTCGTTTGCCCGTGCTAATTCTCGCAAGCGAAACTGGCAATGATGTCATGCCAATCGCTCGAACCGCACGGGCTACTCTCACCAAAAGCTCACCTGTGCGCATATGGCTATACTATTTTGAAAAATGCTCTAGACACAAAAAAAGGCTGCTGATCGCTCAGCAGCCTTTTTGCTTTTTTCTGCCGTTCGCATCAATCGTCGTCGCCGCCCTCTGCAAGAAAGTGCTCATACTGATCATAATCCATCAGGTTCTCCAGTTCATCCAAATGGTTTATATCAAACTCCACCAGCCATCCGTCGCCATACGGGTCGTGGTTGATGAGGGTTGGATCCTCATCAAGCTCCTCATTCACGGCAACTATTTTGCCGCTGAGCGGTGCATACACCTCGGAGAGCATCTTTTCAGCTTCAATCACAACGAATGAATCGAACTGTTCATGCTCGCCGTCGACTTCCGGCAGCTCCACAAACAGCACCTTGCCGAAACGGCCCTGGGCATGGTCAGTAACACCTACGCGGGCGATATGATTTTTGTACATCTTCACCCACTCATGCGTCTTTGTATACTTCAGTTCCTCCTGGTACATAGCGCGCCCCGTCTCATATGAGTTAATTGCTCTTATTTATTTTTATACCTGTGCGAGCCCATATTTTGTACGCTAGAATAAATAAGTCTCAGTTCTTGTCAAGAAAAATGTAGGGCTGCAAAAAAATAATTTTAAAGCCTGGCTGGCTGCCTTTCTGTTGACTTGCAAGAACCTGTGCATTACTACTAACATATATTTTCCCGTGGTGCAAAAAGCATGGATATAACCATTATCGGGTCGGGCACCTGCGTGCCGTCGCAGCGCCGCGCATCACCCTGCGTGATGGTTAAGACGGCCGGATCGACCATACTGTGCGACACCGGGCCGGGCTCCCTTCGGCAGCTTCTGCTGGCCGGCGCCCTGATCAGCGATATTGACATGCTCATCTATTCGCATTTTCACATAGACCATACGGCAGACTTCTGCCCGTTTCTCTTTACCGCGAAGTACGGCCCGGAGCTTGTGCGCACCCGCGATCTGACAATCATGGGGCCGCCGGGGCTCATGCAGTGGTATGACAATCTCCTGCGGGTTCATGGCCAGTGGATCATACCGGAGCGCTTTACCATCACGTGGATCGAAACAGCCGATGCAAAACATATTTTCAACGGTTTTTCCGTGCAAAGCGCGCAGGTAAAACACAGCGGGTCCAGCATTGCTGTTCGCATTGAGGATGGCCAGGGCAAGTCTCTGGTATATTCAGGCGATACAGACTATTGTGAAGAAATTATAGCTCTTTCAAACAATGCAGATAAAGTTTTACTCGAATGCTCCTGCCCTGAAGACTGCAAGGTGGATGGGCATCTCACGCCATCGCTTGCAGGCCGTATTGCCCGGGAGTCGGGCTGCAAAAGCCTGGTGCTTACCCACCTCTACCCTGCCTGCGACTGCAATGACCTCATGGCTCCGCTGCGGCGCGAATTTGACGGCCCAAGCCAGCTTGCCCATGATTTAATGGCATTCAGCATTTGATTATATATGGAGAACAATTCCTCACCGGTATTTCTCGCCACGGGCGCCAGCGGTTTTGTCGGCAGCAGCCTCTGCCGTCATCTTGCTTCGCACTGCAGGGTTGTCGGCGCCTGCTGCTCCCATCCAGTTTCACTGCCCGATTGCCGCAGCATAATCCTTGACATAACCGACCGCGAGCAGGTGCATGCGGCACTGCGGGCTGTGCAGCCAACCCATATCATTCACGCAGCGGCAATCTCTGCGCCAGATATATGCGAAAGCAGGCCGCAGGCGGCATGGGATATCAACTGCGGCGGCACACAGCATATAATCGATGCAGCCAATGCCATCGGCTGCCGGCTTGTTTTCGTATCAACGGATCTCGTGTTTGATGGCCGGCGAGGCAACTATTGCGAAACTGATGCGCCAAATCCACTCAACCAGTATGCCCGAACAAAGCTCGAAGCTGAAAACCTCTGCCTGAAGCATTCGCAAAACTGCATAGTTGTACGCATAACCCTCCAGTATGGCTTAAGCCGCGGCATGGGATCCTCATTTTCTGACTGGCTCATACAAAAACTCACACAGGGGCAGGAAGCACCTCTTTTTACTGACCAGTTCCGCAGCCCGGCCTGTGTTATGGACACAGCCCGCGGTCTTGAGCTTGCGGCCCTGCACGGCAGACCCGGAGAGCTCTATCATCTTGCCGGCCCCGAACGTATAGACCGGTACAGATTTGCTCAAAAACTGGCCTCGGTTTTTAATCTACCCGAACACCTGCTCAGGCCCTGCAGCATGGATGACATTCCAACAGGCGCCCTGCGGCCCCGTGATGCTTCCCTGTGTGGAAAAAAGTTTACCGGGGGCTTTCATTTCACCCCCAGGGGAATAACCGAAGGACTTAAGACAATGGCTTATGAAAAATCTACAACTATTTAAAATTTCATTATTTATATCTCTTCTATTTTTTTCTGCCTGCGCCGCGGTCCGGACGGGAGAGCCAACAATGCTTTCCGTTCTGCCCGCAACAATTTACCAAGGCTCAGCAGCTTTTTTAATCCTTAACGACAGCTCTGCCGCTGAAGCCTCAGCGCATCAGGACAACTCTACCATAGTCTTCTACCGTGACAATGCCACTGCCCCGCTGCGCGCCATCCTCGGCATCGACCTTGATGAGCCGCCGGGCAGCAAAGAGCTGAGCGTTTCTATTGTCTCAAAAGACGGCAGGCGCCAGGAGCGGCTCATCACCTATACCGTGCTCAAAAGAGAGTTTCCCTCTCAGCTCCTCACCCTTCCCGGGGCGAAGGGCACTCCCGGCCAGAAAAAAGATGAGCGCATCGAGCGCGAAAAGGAAATTGTGAAAAACATATTTGCCCGGTTAGTTCAGGAAAAGCTCTGGAGCGGTCCCTTTATCCGGCCCGTTGACGGCAGGATCACAACCGATTTCGGCACGCGACGCTTCATAAACGAAGTGCCGAAAAACCACCACACCGGCATTGATATAAAAGCGCCGGCAGGCACGCCTGTTGCCGCCTCGGCTGAAGGCATTGTCGTATTTACTGGCGCGCATTTTTTCTCAGGCAACAGCGTATTCATCGATCACGGCACAGCCATCTGCACCATGTATTTCCACCTTGCCTCGATTGCGGTACAATCAGGGCAAAAGGTTAAACAGGGCGACATCATCGGCGCCGTGGGCTCAACAGGCCGCTCTACAGGCCCGCATCTGCACTGGGGGATGCGCGTTAATAACCAGCGGGTCGATCCGCTGGCGCTTGTGGCTTTATTCAAAACAAATAAACAGTAGGGCGTGCTGCGCGCACCCTACGAACTGTTTGCAAACAATACTCAAGAATAATGTTCCCATCAAAAGCGATACATAAGGATAGCTCTCGAAACGAGGCTTTTTCAACCCTTGCAACGAAGCCGAATGCAGCGGCTTTTCAGCGGATAAAAGGGCAAAACTGTTTGAGCGAAGCGAGTTTTTTGCCCGCCGCTGAAAACCGTTGCGCGAGGGAAGCCGAAGGCCAAGTTGCAGGGTGGCCTTTCTTTTGCCTACTTATTCTTTGGCCAAACAAAGAAAAGTGGGTTCTGCGAAAGGCAACCATTTGAATTTTAATACAACATAAAAGGACTTTTTGTGCCAGACGCTTCCCATCATCCCATTCATCTCTGCCAGCCTGATGAGGGAAAATCCTGCGGCGCCTGCTGCGGACTCTATAACTGGAAAAA
>CAYNVA010000371.1:0-3159 GCA_964400575.1 uncultured Thermodesulfobacteriota bacterium
TGACGTCCTCACCCTGCACATTGACCTCGCCTGCCAATCCGAGATTGCCTCTCAGGGCACTGGTCAGATAATAGTACTGGATATGCTTTGCCGCGCTGATCATTGCATCCATGAGGATCAGGAAATGGTAGGTGCGGTTATGCTTCTCCTGATGCTGGATAAGAAAATTCATAAAGGTTTGCTCAAATCGAATCATTCGATCCCCTTTCTTCTATGCATTCAATGCTTGAGGGTTTTTATTGTATTCCAAAACAGGCGCAGAAACGCCATGGAAGTCTTCTCTGTATGCTGTGGTCGTAATCTTACCTGGTTTCGTTTTATCGTTAACTTGGATTGTCGCGTATTGGATATCTCATATCATTTTAGTTAAAGCACTTCAACCGCTTCCTCACCAGGATACATTTAAGAAAAAATCTTGCAGCATATTCACGCAGCATGTGCTCTATATTAAAGCAAATAATTCTATTCTACAGGTCTCTTTTTCTTGCTATTATATATCGCGACACTGAAGGGAGGGCGATACTATGGAAGAAACTGCACTGGTGCAACGGGCTTACACTGCTGTTGTGGAGCATTTTGTGAAGACCGGGCGGGCGCCGCACTTTACCGAGCTTGCCGCCATACTTGGTGTTCAGCCCGAGGAGGCCCGGCAGCTGCAGCGCAAAGCCGCTGACGCCTCCATAGCCTGCTGGTTTGTTAAAGAAACGGATTACGTCGAATCCTGGGCGCCGTTTTCAAATGTACCGACCCACTATCTGATCACCGTAAACGGTGTACAGAAGTGGTACGGACAGTGAGGGCTTGAAGCGCTGGCCGTGCGCTGGCTCTTCCCCGGTACAGAAGTCCGTATCGACACCCGCTGTCTTGATTGCGGGCAGCCGATTTTCGTCCGCATGAGAGACGATGAAATCCTGGAAGTCAATCCGCCGACGACCGTGGGGCACGTGAATATCCCGTTTGCCCGGGCTTTAACGGGAGAAGTAACATGGGGCAAGGCTTGAAGCCGCATGAACCTCTTCCGGTCGGAAGAGCATGTGAAAAGCTGTCCCAGGTATGATTCCATCTCAGCTGAGTCCATCATGCCGCTGTCCAGCTGGGCGCAGGCCTTCAGCGGGCCCCTGCACAGAAATCGCCTGGAGCCGGACTATCTATCCCGCGTGCAGGACTACGCATCCGAAATGTTTCTATTGTTAAAAAAGCTGGGCAAGGCAGGTCCTTTCTGGACCCCGTAAAGAATTCAGGACAATTGTAATTAACAAAAAAACGGGGGCTTCGGTCCCCTTTTTTGTTTGCAGAGGCAGTCTTATTTCCCTCTTAAACAGCACCGGGAGATGTGTTATACATACAGGTAAATTTAAGACGGCTTCTGCTGTATTATAACTTTCTGTTATAGGTATCCCCATCACCACATCAACATCCATCAAAGAGGAGGGAACGTGAAAACACATAATGAAAACGGCAACATTACTGTCGCGGCAATTATTACAGGATTGTGTCTGCTCATCGGGCTTGCCCTTGGCGGGTACTTTATCGGCCTGGGTGGTGCCCGTTTTAAATCCGATATCCGGACCGTTACGGTCAAGGGGCTGGTGGAAAAAGAGGTTAAGGCGGACCAGGCGATCTGGACGCTTCGCTTCAGGAGGGCAAGCGAAGACCTGAAAGACGCCCACACCAGAATCGTTTCCGACCGGGACGCTGCAATCGCTTTCCTCAAGAATCAGGGATTCAAGGATGAGGAGATAGGCCGCCAGCCCACGCGCACGATTGACAAACTCGCCCGCGAGTATGGTCAATCCCAGGGAACCGAACCAATGCGTTATCTTGTCACCGCTGCTCTTGTTGTGACCACCCCGAACGTCGACCTCGCGACGAAAGCCGTGGGGGCGACTGAAGAGCTTCTCAAGTCCGGGGTAATCCTGGATGGCCAGCAGGACGGCGGCACTGCCAACCCCCGTTATACCATCACGACCTTTAACGCCCTCAGACCGCAGCTGCTCGCCGACGCCACGAAGAATGCGCGCATGACGGCGCAGCAGTTTGCCGCTGATTCCGGCGCGCAGGTCGGCAGGATCCGCTCAGCCAACCAGGGCGCAATCCAGATTTTCGGCAGCGATGGAAATGATGAGTCAGCCCCCTACAGCCCGACCAGCACACCAATGAAGAAAATAAGGGTTGTCAGCACGTTTGAATTTGAACTGAGGTAACTGCAATCAGTCATTACCGATGCTGTCAAAAAGGGAAACAATATGAAACCACAGACCACGGAGAAATACTCTGTGTTCCCGATTACTATCGGGACTGTGGTTAATTCGACAATACTTCATTACCCAAAGGGATGGTGCAACATGAATAATTCTACGTTCAAAGAAATTACCGCTTCAATCGCTGTTCTGCTGGCAGCGACATGCTGTCTTTTTGCCGGCGCAGCCCGTGCGGAGGGCCCCTCGTTTGACTGCGGCAAAGTGGAGTCCGGCAGCATCGAAGAGATGGTCTGCAAGGACAAGAATCTTTCGGCCCTTGACCGTAAACTCGCCGAAGTATATGCAGCGGCCTTAAAAAAGGCCGCGAACGAGCATCCGCCTGTTCTCAAGGCAGAGCAGCGCGGCTGGATCAAGGGACGAAACGACTGCTGGAAGAGTAAGGACCGGCGCACATGTGTTGCGGATAATTATCGTCTTCGCATTACTGAACTGCAGGCGAAGTATCGTCTGGTTCCGGCCACGGGTCCCGTCACCTGGGCCTGCGACGGCGATCCGAAAAACGAGGTAGTCGTCACCTTTTTCAAGACTGATCCGCCGACACTGATCGCGGAGCGCGGCGACCAGGTGTCGCTGATGTACCTCCAGCCGGCCGCCAGCGGCGTTAGATACCAGGGTCCCAACGAGTCATACTGGGAACACCAGGGTGAAGCCACCATCACGTGGGGGTATGGCGCCCCGGAGATGCGCTGCACGAAAAAGCGCTGAGGAGCGGGATGGTCCGGAAGAAGAGGCATAGAGGAAAATTAAAAATATGGACAGCAACTCCCTGTTTTAGCGATAAAGACTCGCTTTTGTGCTCGAACGCTGAAAAGCCATTTTTGTTGACACGCCATAGCGCTCTGCCTATACTGCCCCCATCTTGGAAGCGAGTCCCTGTACATCAATCTGGATATGGAGA
>CAYNVA010000372.1:0-1896 GCA_964400575.1 uncultured Thermodesulfobacteriota bacterium
GATATTGAAATAGTTCTCCCCCCGGCAGTAGATCACCAGGTACTGATTTTTGTTCGGGTTGTACAGCACGCGGGGCAGCATCACGATGTCCTGGGTTTTCAGCACCGCAACAGGTGCGCCCAGGGCCTCGCCCGAGCTTGAGATTTTCTGCCCGGAAATAAAGTAATCGGCAGCTTTGCTTTCTTCACCCGGGACAGCGGCCCAGACAACAAAAAAATTATCCTCTGCTGAATTACAGGCCACATCAGGCAGCGACTTTTTGAGATCGTTGCTGGAAATGTCAATGCAATTGTTTTTCATGGCTTTCTCCAATAAGTTTTATGATTTGTTAATAAAATTCGTGATTCAGTTTTGGCTCCGGTAAAATAAAAAACTGTTCTGTTTTTGCTCTGATTGGGCTTTGGTATTTTTTAAAAGCCGACAGTTTGTCTCTTTTTCATATACGTGACCGATTATTGAGTTTTTCAGCAACAAAAGCAATCTGCTTTTCTGCGGCAGCCGTAAAATCCTTTCCTTTTGGGCACGAGCCCCTGAGCAATAGCAGTTACTTTTGTCAGAGGGCGCCAGGAAACATTCATAAAAAAATGCGTAAAGCCTTTTTTGACGCACGGCACAGCGCGTTCAGAAAAATAAAAAACCCCGCGGATGCGGGGTTTTTTCATGGCTGCGTAAAAATCTTACAGCTTTACGACATTGGACGCGGCAGGTCCCTTGGCGCCGTCGACGATGTCGAACCTCACCCGATCACCTTCGGCCAGGCTTTTAAACCCTTCGGCGTTAATAGCGGAATGATGGACAAAAACATCTTTGCCGCCATCATATGCGATAAATCCGAAACCCTTTGAATCGTTAAACCACTTCACTGTTCCTTCGTTCATACTGCTACTCCTTTGTTTGCGGCTCCTTACCGGAACCTTTTATGATTGTGCCGGCCCATGAAATATGGAGCCGGGTGGCAGCCTGACAGGTCTCATTCTTTGCAATAAAAAACCGCACAGTGTTTGTGCGGTTTGGTTCAGCAATATATAAGCTACAATCAGGTACTGCACTACTAAACACCATTATAGCAGGTATTTCAATAAAAGATAGGCTTTTCTTTCAAGAAGTGCTTTCAAGTTGCACGTGCGCCACGTGAAGCTTCATACAAGGCGGGGCTTTCAAGGCAGGATTCCGGTAAAAAAATATACAGCGGGAACAGCTTACGTCTGCGCATCCAGGTTGGGTTATAGCTTGCAGGGCGTCTTTTTCGAATAGACAATCAGAGCCGCAAACAGCATGGCGGCAAGGCTGGCGGTAGCAGCGCCGAAATAGAATGTGGCAGACGGCGCCAGACGATCCCAGAGCAGGCCTGCGATGAGGCTTGCGGGCAGCTGCGCAAGTCCCACGGCTGTTGCGAAGACACCGAAGGCCGTTGCTTTCATGGCAGATGGGATAATCGTTGCAAGATAGGCTTTTTGTATGCCCTCGGTAAGCCCCATGAAAATTCCATAGAGCGCAAATAAAGCCCAGACGCCTGAGGCTGTGGTGACCACGGCAAATCCGTAGTAGAGAGCGGCAAAAAGAATAAAGCCTGCGAGAATGATTCTTTTCATGCCGAACCTGTCCGCTGCGATACCTGCAGGGATGCCGCACAGGGAATAGATAAGATTAAAGGATAAATAGACTACGGGGATCATGACCGCTGAAATGCCCACCTGCTGGGCCCGCAGAATCAGGAACGCATCACTGGAATTTCCCAGGGCAAACAGGGCTGCTATGAGTATGAAAAACTTCACCCGCCAGTCAAAATCCCTGAGCGAAAGCCGCGGGGGCTTTTGCTTGTCTGCAGCGGGATTTTTCTTTTCCTTGATGCACCAGATGATGATCAAAACCGCAATGATGCCCGGTATCATGGAC
>CAYNVA010000373.1:0-3119 GCA_964400575.1 uncultured Thermodesulfobacteriota bacterium
TGACATGCTCAACAAGAGCAGGGGCGACTTTGCCTACAACATCATAGATGTCGATAACAACATAAACGATGACCTGATTGAGAAGCTGATGAAAATAGAGGGCGTGCTGATGGTCCGCGTAATTTAATCAGGACGCAGATATACGCTGATTCGCAGGATTAACTTCCCAAAGATTGCAAAACAGTGCCGGTAAAAGGCAACAGATAAGAGATTATAGCTAAAAGAGGTGATTTTCATGGCACAGTTTAAGGTGATGGTTACTGACAATATTTCTCAGGAGGGCCTCGACATCCTGAAGCGCGACGGCTCTATTGACGTTGATGTGCGGCCCGGGATCAAAATTGATGAGCTGAAAAAAATTATCGGCGAATACGATGCCATCATCACCCGCAGCGGCACAGCAGTCACTGCTGATCTCATAGAGAACCCGGGCAAACTCAAAATTATCGGGCGGGCAGGGGTGGGTCTCGACAATGTAGATATTGAGGCTGCCAGTAAAAAAGGCATCATTGTCATGAACGCGCCCACCGGCAACACCTTTGCTGCAACTGAACTTACCATGGGCATTATGCTTGCTGCGGCGCGCAAAATTCCTCTGGCCAATGAATCGCTGAAGTCCGGCAAATGGGACCGGAAGAAGTTCATGGGCTTTCAGCTCTATAACAAGACGCTGGGCATTATCGGTCTGGGAAGAATTGGCGGCAATGTCGCTGTCCGTGCCAAGAGCTTCGGCATGAAGGTTATCGCCTATGACCCGTACATAAAAAAGAGCAAGGCCGAGGCAATAGGAGTGAAGCTTTACGACAGCATGGAAGAGGTGCTGCGGGAAGCCGACGTGCTCACCGTTCACACCCCTCTCACCACTGAAACGCAGAACATGATTACGGCCAAAGAGATCGGGCTCATGAAAGACGGGGTCATCGTGATCAACTGCGCTCGCGGCGGCATTGTCAGCGAGAATGACCTCTACGAGGCACTTAAATCGGGCAAGGTGTTTGCCGCGGGCATTGACGTGTTTGAAGAAGAGCCGCCAAAGAACCACAAATTATTTGATCTGGAAAACGTATTTGTCACCCCGCATATCGGGGCCAATACCTTTGAAGGGCAGGAGGGGGTGGCTATCCTTATTGCCGAGCAGATTGTGGATGCGCTTAACGGCAGGGGCTATGCCAATGCCGTTAACATTCCCTTCATGAAGACGCCGCTCCCGGAGCACATGCAGCGCTATTTTGACCTTATCCAGAGAATGGGCAAACTTGCCGGCCAGCTCACCAAGGGAAGACCCGAAGAGATTAAAATTATCATGGTGGGGAAAAATTTCGAGGAGGACTTCTGCGAGCGCACTTTTGACGCGCCGCTGAGCTACCAGCCGTTTACCGTGGCCGCGCTGAAAGGTTTTTTTGACGTCACGTTAAAAGATGTCTCATTCATCAACGCCCCCTACCTGGCAAAGGACCGCAACATCCTTGTTGCAGAATCAAAGACCGATCAGTATGACAAGTTCAATGACTTAATTGTATTTATCCTGCGGACTGACCAGGAGGAAAAAACCATTGCCGGCACTGTGTTCTCAGACAAATCAGGACGGGTCGTTCTCTTTGACCGGTTCCATCTGGATATTATTCCTGAAGGCACTTCCATTTATTTCAGAAACATAGACCGCCCCGGAATCATCGGCAAAGTGGGCACCATTCTCGGCGACAACCAGATAAATATTGCAGCCTTTGAGCTGGGCCGACAGGCGGGCGGAGAAGCAATCGCCTTTGTCTCTGTTGACAGCCCGATCAGTAAACAGCTGCTTGATGACCTGACCCGGATTGACGGCATAATAGAAGTGCGTGTCGTCCGGTTTTAAGCATGCTCTCTTTTTTTCTTAGCTGGGCGCCGGTTCTGCTGCTGACCGTGTTAGCGGTCTTCTTCAAAATGCCGGCGCTCACCCTCTCCATCTGCGGCTCTTTGTTTACCCTGCTCTATGTTGTTATCCTTTTCAATACCTCTCTAACGGTTGCGCTCCTCTCAGCACTTGACGGTATTGTAACCACGCTGCCGCTTCTGCTGGTGGTGTCTGCCGGCATCATGCTGTCAACACTCCTGCAGGCAACCGGTTCTCTCTCCCGCATTGTTACCTGGTTCATGGGCGGTGTGCGCGATGCCCTGCACCGGAGCCTGCTCATAACCTTTGGCGTGGCAAATTTTATGGAAGGGGCCAGCGTTATCGCTGAGCCGGTGGTGGCACCCATGCTGCAAACTGCCGGTGTATCACCGGCAGGATCTGCCGCGCTCTCCATTGTCGGCTATGCCGGTCTTATGACGCTTGAGATGGCAGGAATTATTGTGACGGTGCTGTCTTTGGTTACGGGCATCCCGGTATATGAGCTGGGAGTTGCTGCCGGGTGGCTTTCAATACCTGCCACTGCTGCCATGGCCGCCTGTGTACCGTTATTCATGCCGCGTTTTGCGCCAGTTACCCGCCAGCTTTTGCTGGCGATGGGCTGCGGTCTGTGCGTGAGTGCTGCAGCACTCGGTGCTGTGGTCTATGCCGGGGTTCCGGTATCGGGGATGCTGGGAGGGCTGTCTGTGATAGTTGTTTTGATTCTGGCCGGGCCGAGGCGGATGAGTTTGTCACGGGAGATCATGCGTGACCTGGCCCCCTTTGCCTTCATGCTCATTGCGTTATTCCTGGTAAACATTGTGCCGGCGTTAAAGGAACTCACTGCCCGGCGTTTGTGCATTACCGTACAGGTCATCCCCGTGCACCCCATCACCCTGCAGCCGCTGTTTTCAGCATATCTATATTTGTTTGCTGCCTTTGGTCTTGCTGCAGTGCTGCTTAAAGTGCCGCGGGTCACCCTGTATGAGGTAATGCGTATAAGCCTGGCAAAAGGGTGGCGGGCGTGTGTTGCCATGGGGCTGTTCGGAGCCATGGGGCAGATTATAGCTTACTCCGGCTATGCAGGTAATTTTACCCGCATGGAACAGGCATGCAACATCCCCTGGATACTTGCCCATGGCCTGCAGATTTATACCGGCACGTTCTATCCGCTTTTCATACCGCTGCTCGGCTGGGTGGGGACATTCCTTTCCGGATATGGCGTTGCATCCCTCATGCTCTTCGGCAA
>CAYNVA010000374.1:0-13940 GCA_964400575.1 uncultured Thermodesulfobacteriota bacterium
TGACGTGACCATTGCTCCCGGCGATCCTGAAAAGCAGCTTATTTTAAAAAAAATTGCAGGGCGTTTTGTGCAGCTGTGGATACATGTTGATTCAATTGATACGAGCAAACTGGTGCCGGTCGTCAATGCTGTTATAAAAACCATTATTATGGGCAACCAAAACACTTATCCGATTGCATTACCCTTTGGTGATTACGGGATAGAAGCAAATTTTTTCAAGCGAACCCAGCTGATAACCCACAATACGCCGATTGAAATCTCTCTTGAATTAGGAATCCTGAAAACAGACTATGACATAATCCTAAATCTTGGCACGCAGTATAAAAAAACCTATAAGGGTTCCTCCACGCTGCCTAACAATGTAATTCAAGAGATCATTCCTCTGACGGTGACGGGGAATGATCTGGGGAGCAGTATTGCTCTCACCATACTACCGGTTAAAACGATCCCCTTGACTTTTTTTATCTATTCCGGGGGTGTCTATGATGGAAACAATGTTCTGGTGCAGCCGTTTTCCGGGGTGCTCCCGTTTCCCAACGGCACCTACCAGCTATCGTTGAATCCGGGGTTTGATTTTTCCCCTCAGGCCTGTTGCCTGGCGAAGGCCTGCGGGGAGGTGCCGATAACTATATGCACATCCGCAGGCGGTATCCCCCAGGGCGCAGGCACCACCTGCGCAGCGGTTGACTGCAGTGACAATAGCACCGATTGAAAGGGTTGCAATCCTTTGCAATACGGGCTTGGGACGGATTTTTTTAACATTACAAAACAGCGTGCAAACTGCACTTTCGGGCTGCTTTTTCCTTAACAGTATGGGGTTGGGGAGAATAAAGGGAATAAAGGACAGCGCCCAATAACGCCAATGGCGCTACGATTACCGGAACATGCAGAAGGGTGGAAAATCGCCCTCCGTTGGCACAACGTTCCCTGGTCAGTTCCCTAATGGCCCTAGAAGCAGCCGGCCGAGAATATTTTCTTTAGCGCCCACCAGCTCTTTGAACACCTGAGCAAGCCCGGGGTTATCCTGCACGCGCATAGTGGTGTCGTGCTCAGGATTTTCATCGTTCTGCCACGTTTCATTCCACCAGGAGAACCCGATGACCCGGGGCCAGCGCCCTCCCGTAAGATCAGTCAAGGCATCACGCGCCCACTGTGCCTGGTCACCTAGAGAATTATGCGCCGCAGCCCCGAACTCAAGCACTGCAATCGGCTTGTCAGTGCTCAGTGCGGCAAGGCGCGGATACACAGCCTCCATCGAATCTCTGAACCGGGGCCACTCCGTATCCATGGGTGTTAGTGCGCCGTAGACGCTTACACCGATCCAGTCAACCACATCATCGCCTGGATAATAGTTCTCAAGCCGGTTCCACGCAGTATCAGGCCAGTCTTCATTGTTTGCATGAAACACCCAGGTGATGTTGGAGGCCTCTTCCCGCATGATTTCCACAATGTGGCGGTACGCATCGCGGAATCGTTCCGGTCCGTTGGGTTCTGCAGGATCCCCATAAAAAAAAGGGAACCCCCTGCCATTCCAGAAGCCGTTCCAGGGAAACCATTGTCCGTTCACTTCGGTGCCGAATTCAACAATTATCGGCGAACCAAAGGCGGCTGCCTCCCGGGCCCATTGTCTGAAATCACTGTCAAAAGCGCCCCTGATTATTCTGCGCAGCGTGAATATCCATTCCCGCCTGTCCTGCTGCAGACTGCTCCACAGCATGAGCCGGATGAACGGAACGCTGCCCGCCTGCCGTATCCAGCCGGCATTTTCCGCCGGGAACGATCTGCTGCGATACCAGTTGTGAGATACATACACCCACGCGGCTGTTTTACCGACGGTCTGCTCATAGCTGTCGAGATCAAGTGCGGTCACATCGTCTTCCTCTCCCGTTACCCCGCCGGGATAAACGCCGTGATAGAGCTGCCCCTGCGCAGCCGTGACAATGCCGGATGCCCGTCGGGCTTCACGGCCTGCGGCAGCGCTATCCAAACCAAAAGCTTCAGAGTGGAGAGCAATAAACCCTGCGACAACAATACTCATAAACACAAAAATAGTTCTTTTTGGGTTCATGGCACACCCCCCTTTTAGGAAAGTTTACGGCCGGGACCTTTGGGGCCGCCTGTTTATAGAGTATGGTAATTTACGAACCTGCTGCAACAGAAATTTTCAATTGGAAAAGAATCAATGAGTAGGGGCAGGCCTGCGTGTCTGCCCTTCCTTGAGACCTGCCCCATATCTTCGCTCGCTTGAAAAGATTTAATGACGGGGTGGGGTGATGGCGTAATTCATTTATTCATGGATGTCCCCTGGTCAGTTATACGATAACCCCTTGGACGTCTCCACCCCCCCCGAAAAAAAGTGCGGTAGGATATAAAAAAACCGCTAGAAATTTTCAAATTACAGTACAATTACAAAATAGGGGGGTGTTGCTGATTAAATCCAAAATCCTGAATCGTAAACCCGGAATGAAGGAAAGGGGGCTTTCAGCCTGGATACCATCGGGGTGAAGAAACAGTTTATCCTCTGCCTGTTTGTGTGTTTTTCGGCAGGATGTATTTCCGGCTGTGATAAACCGGTCTGCACGGGCCAGGACCTCCAGGGGGAAATATACGGGCAGTCGTGGACCCTCCGATCGGGCCTGGCCATACGGGGCCGTTACGGATATGTCATCACCCTTTCCAATGGAGAGCCCGACGGAAATCCCTGTTCCTTTTCTGCCTACACTACCGGCAGACCTACCCTGCAAATTACTGTTCCGGCATTTCCCGGCACCCACCCGCTCAACGATCTTTTCGATTTAACCCAGGTGGCCTTTTGTGCCGCCGATGCTCTGCTCTGTGACATTGCAGCCTCCGGCGAGGTCCGGATCGAAGGTGTTGATCTGTGCGAGGGAACCCTCAGCGGCAGAATCGAGGCGTATCTGGATGAAAAGACCTTTGCCAGCGGATGCTTTGCAATCAGTCGCTGTTCCTTGCTGGAATGGCTGGAGGCCGAACTTGGTGCTGACGGTTCGGGCGATTTGTTCTTGGAAGAGCAGGACCAGGTCCGGGGCCACATCTTGAACAGCAACCGGTAGCCGGCGTATGTGCCTTATGTGTTTAAGATGTGCCCCCACTTTTTTGCCCTCGGCATGCGTGTCAGTCTGAAAACAGTGGCATAGCGCAAGCTGTAAAACAAAAGAAGCTGCCCCCTATATCACGACGGCTTTCAGCCACGCTCCGCCCCCCCCCGTTTCCTGTCCTTGTCATACACCCTTGATCTGTGGTAATATTAAAAAATATATTAACCGGTTCGTATCACACAAAAAGGGAATCCTGCATGATTTACTCGAAAAAGAATCTCGAACACGGGTATGCCAATCAGATCTTAAGTATTGATCTCGCAAGCGACAGCATCCGACCGGCACCTCTCGATCCGGCTGTGCGGGATTATTTTCTCGGCGGCCGCGGCCTCGGACTATACCTGCTCTATCACCGGATCGGCCCCTCCACCCTGGCCACAGACCCTGAAAACCCCCTGATCCTTTCGCCCGGCCCGCTCGGGGGCGTGCCGCAGTTCCCCGGCACGGCCAAATGCATGGCCATCTCCCTATCCCCCCTGACCGGCATTCCCGGCGTTTCCAACTTCGGCGGGCATTTCGGGGCGTACCTGAAATACGCGGGGTTCGACGCCCTGGAAATCACCGGCAAGGCCGGCCGCGATGTCATGATCGTCATCGACGGCTTCAAGGCTGAGATCACGATCGAGCCGGCGCCGGCTGTCGATCAGGTATTTGCCCTGGAGCATGAGCTGATCAAAAACTTTACCGGCCGGGGCTATGACCGCAAGGACATGGTGTTTCTCACCACGGGCATCGGCGCCCTGCGCACGAGATACGGCTGCATCAACAGCCATTATTATGAGCCGACCAAGCCGGTGGACGGCACGAAGGGGCTTTTCCGCGTCAAGCAGGCGGGCCGCACCGGTCTGGGCACCGTGATGATCGACAAGCGCGTCCGCGCCATTGTGGTTCTGGCGGACTATCCCACGGGCGATAACCCTTACGGCGCAGCCGATTGGGACAAAGCCAGGCAGGCAGGCCAGAAGCTCAACCATGTCGTGCGCGAGGTCGACCCCAAGTTTCTCAAAATGGGCAGCCAGGGTAGCGCCGGCCTTATATCGTTTATGAACATGGACAATTACCAGTCGCTCCCCGTTCGCAACTACCAGGCGGGCTCCGACCCCGAGGCCCCGAAGATCTGCGGCAGCCACTATGCCGAGCACCTGTTCGAGCATCGCGGCAATGACGGCTGCTTCCCGGGCTGCAGCCTGCGGTGCACCAAGGGCGGCTGGACCACCCTGCAAACCGGGGCTGAAAAGGGGCGCAAGGTCTGGGTCGACGGCCCGGAGTATGAAACCGCCGCAGGGTTCGGCTCAAACCTGGGCATCTTCCAGCCGGAATTCATCATGGAGGCCAACTGGCACTGCGATGACTACGGCTTCGACACCATCACCCTTTCCGTGACCATGGCATTTATCATGGAGTGTTTCCAGCGCGGCTACCTGACCCGCAATGACGCCGAGGGCCTGGAGCTGACCTTCGGCGATGATAGCGCGGCACTGACCTTTATCCACCAGGTCGGCCGGCATGAAACCGAGCTTGCGCGCCAGGCCGCCCACGGCATGACGAGCGTCATCGACTGGGTCGCCCGGCGCTGGACCGAGCGCACCGGCGGCGCCGATCCCCGGCCCGAGCTTGCGCACTTTGCCATGCAGACCAAGGGCCTGCCCTTTTCGCTCTATCGCACGCACCGCTCGCTTTCCATGCAGGGCTCCTATGCCGCCGCCAGCGATATCGGCGCGCACCATGCCGCGGCCTGGCTCATCAAGGTCGACCTGCTGGGCGCGTTCCCCGATTTCCAGTCAAAGGCCAGGGCGCTTATCACCTACCCGCGGGTGCGCCTGGGCAATGACAACCTCGGGCTGTGCAAGCTGCCCTGGGTCGATGTGTTCAATCCGGAGAGCAATAACCGGGCAAATGATAAGTATATCAACCCGGCCTCGCAGGAAATCTATGCCGATTTCATCAACGCCATGCTGGGCACCGATTTGACTTGGGAGCAAATTTTCGAGCGCACCGACCGCGATATCAACCTGCAGCGCGTCATGAACGCCGTGATCTTCGGCGCGCAAACGGGCGCTTATGACTGGATTCCGGACCGGGCTATCGGCCCGACCGATGATGCACTCTACGAATCCGAAGCCGCCTATTCTGATGCGGATCTTGGCCGCCTGGCCGGCCTTCCTCTGGAGGAAATCAAACGCATGCCGGTAGCCGAGCGGCGCTCGCGGCTCATGACGGAGCGCAAGGCCGAACTCACAAAGCTCATTCAGGCCTACTATGCCGAACGGGGGTGGACCGAAAGCGGCATCCCCCGGCCCGCTGTTCTGAAGGAACTGGGCCTGTGGGAATTTCTTAAGGATGATACCAGAACAAGGATTTCCGCTTTGGCGACAGAAAGCGAGAGAAACTAACCTGCTAATTCTGCGTTCGTGAAAAGAACCAGCATGGAAAAGGGGTTAACGTTTTCACGTTAACCCCTTTTGTTTTAGTGAGGATGGCAAAAAACCAGTGGCCCTGTAAACATTCCGAGCGTGCAAAAAGGGAACAGTTGTACTATCTCCCCTACCCCCAAGCTTTTCTACCGTTTCGCACCATACCACGCAGGCCTCCCGGCATACAAGCCGGCTAAAATGCTACGTACCTGCTGCAAGCTGTTTCCGGGCGCGGCGGTACTTCTCGAGCCGCGCGCGGTCGCGGGCAGTGATCTTTTTCAGCCGCGAGCTGTCCAGATTGTCTTCAAGATCGGCAAGCTTTATCTTCACGGCAAGCGGGTTGCCCTTTACCCGGACTATAAACTGCCCGTATGTTTCCCCCGTGCGCCGGGTAAGATGATCGATTGCGTCAAGAACCTCCGGAGAAAAACCGCTTCGCCGCAGGCGCTGAAGCGTCCAGGGCGTATCTTCGATGAGATCATGAAGCAGGACGGCTATCATTTCGGCTTCCGTTCCCATCTTCAGCATGACACGAAGCGGATGCAGGATATAGGGCGCCCCGGCCTTGTCAGTCTGTCCCAGGTGCGCCTGCGATGCAATCCGGATGGCTTTCTCTAACATGCTCATATCTCCGCCCTCATGGCAGGTTCAGCGCGATGCTTTTTTCTGAAAAGGGACAAATTTATTTTCCCCGCTTCACCCTGTAGGCCGTATGGCGTTCCTTTGCAATAAAGCCTATCTTCCGTTTCGGCTGCTGTTCAACCGCCAGAAGCTGATCCAGCGTTTCAAATACGATCTGAAACCGGTCATCGGTTGTCTTTTTCATCTCTTCAAGACCCCGCTTCAACTCGGCATTGCTTAAAAGCATCTGCCGAAGACGTGTAAACACCCTCATAATCTGGATGTTAACCTTTGCTCTCGATCAATGCTGCCGGAACCAGCGCCTTTGCATCTCTCATTGCCACCCCTTTTAAAAAATGAAAAACCATACATGGGCGTATCGCCAGACACCCCTACAAAGCCTGGCTTAAGCTGGCACGCTGGCAAGCCTGCAGGCGAGCAGGCAAAATTAAAGCATCCTTTACCCCGTGACCAGTCCGGCACCTGCCGCGAAAGCCTTTTCCAATTCCGCCGGATGCTGCGCAATTACTCCCCGTTTATGTTTATCCAGCCCGTGAAACATGCCTTCAAAACCGCATGCGGAAAGCCCTTCTACTGTTTCCACGCCATGCAGCTTGAGAATGACCATTATATTGCGGATAATGAAATCATAGGTATCGGTGTAGGGGTACCCCCAGGTTCCAATTACCATTGCCCTTCTGCCGGGCTTAAGGCTTGGCTGGAACTTAAACCGCTCAAAGCAGTCCCAGCGATCCAAAAATGTAGAGAGCTGCGCGCACTCCCTGCCGGTATAAATAGGGAACCCGATGATGATGGCATCGGCATCAATTATCTTCTGGTAGAGTGCTGTCATATCATCCTTAACAATGCACATTCCCTCATAGGCCTGATCTTTACACTTTCGGCAGCCAATACAGTATCCCAGCTGTATCTTTTGCAGCAGTATCTTTTCACCCCGGGCTCCGGTGCTCTGAGCGCCCCGCAGAGCCTCTTCAACCAGCAGGTCTGTGTTGCCATGTACCCGGGGGCTGGCGCAAAATGCAATAACCCTCATCTGTGCCGGGGGCTTATCCGGCTTGGGCAGATCCGGCCTGTCCCATCGTTTTACCATGACCGGACGTGCCGTATCGGCCTCTCTGCTGTCATAGGTATCCAGCACCAGCCGCTTGAATTTCGGCATGTCTTCCAGCATGTGAAAATACGGGTCATATCCTTTATCCACGACGTACCTGGCCGCCCGGATGACCAGGTCGGTGCCTGCCTGCTGTATAGTGTTCGAAGCCATGAGCATGGAAAGGATATCAAGCAGTTTTTCTTCCCTGTCTTTACGCATAATGGCTGGTGCCAGGCTCAGGAATTTATTGAGGGTTTGTTTGCCGTCTTCTGTAAAAACTATTCCGCTCATCATGTAGTGCCTTTCTGGTAGCAGGAGGAAATAAAGGGTTCTAATTTCTCTGCCCTACCCCACATTTTTCTTCCGTTTCGCAGAAACAAGTTGGCGTGCTGGCACGCCTACAAGCTGACAAGCCAGCACGCTTAAAAGCCAGGAGCCGAAATATTTGAAGCTTGCAAGCAAGCAGGCAAAACGGTTTAAAAAGGACGGCACCCTTTAAGTTCCTCTTGCGCCTGGCAGCATACCCTCATGATAATAGAAGCCGGAATTCAGTAGCCAGTATCCAGAAGTCTGAAATCAGAGATCATTCCGCCGCGGCGGACAGAAGCTGGAATTAAACCAATCCAACCAACAAAACCAGTCCAACCAATCTAACGACTTATTTATCGGGGACACGAATTATTTCCCTGCCCCATTCAATGTCTGATCATTTTCTTCGCAGCCGGTAGGGTGCCCATCCCAAAGCGAGTTCATATCTCGTGAGCGCTTCCGGGATTAACCAGGGGACTGCCTTCAAATGGCAGGTGCCTGACGCCATTTTTGCCGTGCTGCTTTATATAGCTCATCAGCTCCTCGGCCATCTTAATGGCATCGTCGTATTTTTCAGGCGCCTCTGCAAAGGTTACAGCCCCCATGCTGAGGGTTATCGGCCACTTTTGGACAGCGATTTCCTTTTCAAAATCTGTCCACAGTCGTGCAATGACTGCTCTGGCTGCGTCATAGCCAGTTTCCGGCAGCAGCACGGCAAACTCGTCGCCGCCCAGCCTGCCGATGACATCGGTCTTTCTCAAGGCATTTGAAAGTGTTATTACAAAATGCCAGAGCGCGGCATCGCCCGCCTTGCGCCCGGATGTATCATTTACCTTTTTGAAATCATCCAGGTTGATATGCAGCAGGGTAAAATGACGTTTATATCTTTTAGCGCGCTCAATTTCGACCTGCAGGGTTTCACTGAAGTATGTGGAGTTAAACGCCGTTGTTACAATGTCGTTTCTCGACAGGGCTTCTGCAGTGCCAGTGGCATGCCGCAGGCGGGATAGCAGGACTGCTGCCATCAGAAAAAGCCCCAGAGACATGGTGCTATTCCAGAAGGCTATAGACATACGGGTATTTTGTGCCCCTGAGGCAATATCACCTATCAAGCCGGCAGCAGCACAGGCTACGGCGATGAATATCCCGGGTTTTTCTCCGGCCTCCCAGGCAACAATAGCCACCGGAACCAGATAAAACAGCGACAAAATAATTTCATAGCCCGTTACATAGTCCAGGTAGCCTGTACCCGCCAGACACCCAAGCGCCAGCAGCACCCAGAGCGCTGTGTGCCATGTTTTAGGTGCATGTTGAGTCTTCATCGTTGAGTTCCTCCCCCCACTTTCATGCAGTACAGATTGAAATAAAGGACACTTCCCTGTTTCCGATTTCCCGGCCGTATATTTTTTCTCCGGAATGAGAAACCAGGGGACATTGTTGACGAATTACACAAACTTAAATTTCTTTCCCTCTGCTCCCTATTGTATCTTCCGCTTCGCAGCATGCCCCGCGCGGTGTTCTTTTGCAGGAAAGCCAACCTCGTTTGGCTGATCTTGTTCTCTTGAGGTAAAAAAAATAAATTGCTTAGATGTGGCTCAGTGGTACAAAAAACGTTTGATCTTTTTAGTAGCTGTCTTTTTAAACGGTTCAAGATGAGCTACCACCCGCTGTATCCTGGAGAATTTGTTTACCCGTGAGTTGACATATTCCTGAAGCTCTTTGGTAAGTTCTTCGATGTGTTTTTCGATAAACTGGCTGGCTTGCTCTTTCAAGTGCTGGTATTTGTCCTGCAACTCTTCCATATTGAAATGAACCATTGCAACCAGTTTGCCTTTTTGCTGAACAACAAGCGATTCAAGAACATATTTAAACCGATTGATGATTTCTTCTATCTCTTCGGGATAAATGTTTTCGCCACTGGCCCCAACAATCATATTTTTCAGCCGGCCTTTAATAAATAGATAACCCGATGCATCGAAACAGCCCAAATCACCGGTTTTAAACCAGCCATCTTCGGTAAGCACCTCTTGTGTAAGCTCGGGCTCTTTATAGTAACCGCGCATCACATTTTCGCCGCTGGCCCAAATCTCACCCTGACCGGTAACAGGATCAGGATCGTTGATTTTCAGGGTTACTCCCTGCATAGGGAGCCCTGTTGACTGATGTTTTCCGCAGAACGAATCAAAGCCTGCAAGCAGGGGCGAAGTTTCAGTAAGGCCATAACCAACAGCATAAGGGAATTTGCCTTCAATTAAAAATCTTTCCACTTCCGGGTCAAGTTTTGCACCGCCAATGCCAAAAAATTTTAATCTTCCGCCAAATGTTTGCATCAATTTCTTTCCGGCAACTCTGTTCAACAATTTGCGGGTTGGAGCAAATTTGTAAAGCGTGCGGGTCAATGCTTTCGCATTAAAAGCCGGCACTATTTTTCCTTTATATACTTTTTCAATAATCAATGGAACGGTAAGCATTATGGTTGGCTTTACCTGCTGTAATGCAGCGATCAAAACAGACGGCACCGGCTGCTTTCTCAGGTAATTAATTGATGTTCCATACATCATCGGAAGTATGAGGCCGATGGTGTTTTCATAGGTGTGTGAAAGTGGCAGAACCGAAACCATGCTGTCTGTTGTATCCATTGGATGGATTCTTCCTGACATCTCGGCTGAAAAAATCAAATTATTGTGAGTCAGCATGACACCTTTTGACTTCCCTGTTGTACCCGATGTGTAGATGAGTGAAGCCAAATCATGCTTATCAACATGGTACACTTTTTCGAGAACAACATGATCGTTCAATGAGCTTTCCAGCCCGGCTACATCAGCAGCCGCAGCGCCGTCATTCAATAAAGCAAATTGCTCAATAACAACCCTTAACCTTAAAGTCTCAATTTGGATTTTTGAAATTTTACGGTATAAACTTTCCGAAACAAAAACTGCTTGTGCCTCAGAGTGCGTCAAAACATTTTCAATTTCGCCTTCGCTGAAATCGGGTAAAATTGGAACAGCAACTGCCCCCATAGTGGCTATTGCAAAAAATGCTATGCCCCAATTGGGCTGGTTTGTGCTAAGAATGGCAACTTTATCGCCACTTTTAATACCTTTATTTTCCAGTAATTGAACGACTGAATCAACTTTTCGGGCAACATCGGAGTAGGTTAACATCTGTTCTCCGGCAAAACCTAAAGCAGGGCTGGAACCAAATTTTTGAGCAGAATTTTTTAATAAATCACCCAGTGTGTTAATTTTCATATTTCTCCCATCAGCTTTTTCGAGTTCAAGGTTCAGGGTTCAAAGTTCAGACGCCAGAATCCAGTAGTCAGAATCCAGCATTGAACCAATCCAACTAATTCAACCAATCAAAAGACTTTGTTTCTTCTTCGCAGCATACCCCGCGCATTTCTCTTTTGCAACAAATCCGATCTTTCAATTTTGGAATTCGGATTGCGGAATGCGGAATTTGAAAACCGCGAACAGCAAAAAAACAAACCGAAACCGTGCATCGTATTTCTTCTTGAAAAACCCGGAACAACAGCCGCGAATTACTACCCGTTCCGATCAGCGTCTATTCTTCTTCTTCGCAGCATACCCCTTAAAGCCGGAAGTCCAGGGGGTTAAAGGGGCGCTTACCAGTTTCCCGCATCCGGTCCTTTAGTTTATTCCTAGCGCTGTCAGTCTTTGGACTTTTGCGCTGGCTTTTTTTGCTTTTTATCCTCGGTGTCAAACAGCTTTTTCTGCAGCGGCTTGTTTTTCAAAAGGTCATCCCATGTGCTTTCGAACTCCGCTTCCAGCAGTTTTTGATACGCAAGCACTGACCTGTCGACTTTTTGAATGCCTTTCATTTTGAGCAGTCCGGACACTATCTGACGTGATACCAGCGGCAGCGGGATGCTGGAATCGACAACCTTTTTTTCGCGACAGGAAGAGCAGAGAATAGCGGCGCTATGCTCAGGGTGTTTTATTTCCACAACATGCAGGTCATCTACCGAAGAGCAGCCCGAGCAGCAGGGAAACAGGCTTTCCGGTTCAGGGTCATCAGGGAAATCAAGTTTAAGCTGGAGTTTATTGGGTTTTACACCCGCATCGCAGGGTCCGCCTTTATGGGTATAGGCATCCCCTGAACGGTATAAATCCAGAAGCAGCGCCCGGGGAAATGTAGCGCCCTTTTTAATGCCGACACTGGCCAGTTTCAGGTAACCTTCACTTTTTAAATGGAAGGTAGCTACAGTTTTACCGATCATGGTGAGGATATAATATTCATTTCTGTTTTTGTACTTATGGAGCACTGGCATGCCCATCACCCCTTTGCTCAATAATCAGTACAACAGGATACCCTGCGAACTGTATTTTCCGCCACACCGGGCAGACACAGGGGTCTGCCCCTGCGGGTTAACCTTCACAACCGGCAGGGTTCACAATGCACGCCCTGCGAATTCAACGAATTAAACCAATGTACCCTGTTCAACCAATTCAACGACTTTGTCTCTTTTGCTTCGCAGCATACCCCGCGCGGTGTTCTTTTGCAATAAACCCGGGCTTGAAACCACAATTTGTGATTTTAAGCTGAGGAACTCTTTTTCGGTAAAATCATCGGGCAGACACGGGGGTCTGCCCCTACAGTTGCGCAAGCCTGCCGGCTGTATAAAAATTTTATGCCAACTAAAAAGAATAGCAAGAATAATTTTTAACATACAATTTTTTTCGAGCATTTTTCAAAACAGTATAGCCATATGCCCACAGGTGAACTTTTGGTGAGGGCAGCCCGTCCCCTTCGAGCCATTGGCATGATATCATTGCCGGTTTCTCTTGCGAGAATAGAGCACGGGCAAGCGAATCAAAAGTTCACCATAAGGGCCCGTGGTGAACAAAAAGAAAAATGCTCTGGTTTTTATAATTCCATAACAGGCGGGAAAGCACGAAAAAAAAAGGCAGGCCGGGCGGCCTACCTTGCATGCATGCGTACTTTTTTATTTGGGCATATCGACACCGGGCATTATTTTGGATTTGCCTTCATCTACTTTTTCTTTGGCTTTGTCTACGGCGCTCTTTTCACCTTCTTTGTCTTTTTTCTTCTTTTCATCGGCCTTCTTGCAGATCATGTCGCAGGTCTTTTCATCCAGCATGCCGGTGGGCATCTTCATATCCATTTCTTTTTTCTTGAATGCTTTCACGGCTTCGCGCGTTTCCGGGTTCATCTTGCCGCTGGCATCGCCCTTGTAATAGTCAAGGGTTACAAGGCCCTCCTGGGCCTGCTTGATCCTGTCGGCCCGGTCGATCTCCTTGTCCTCGGCCAGGGAAAGCCCGGCAAGGCTCAGCGTAAGGACAAGGCTCAACAGTAAAACGGCTAATCTTTTCATAACCTGCTCCTTTCTCTTGAATGATGGTTGTGCAGGCAGCCCGTGCAGCAGCTGCCTGCGATAAAAATTCAGCGCCAGACATTTACCAGAGTAATACCTCAAAGTATAGGAACAAGTTGTTAAAATGCAATACAATTCAATAAGGCCAACTCATGAAAAAAGGGGGGCAGATGCCCGCCAGAGCACAAAAAAAGCCTGCTGCAATCAAATTGATTGCAGCAGGCTTCAATAAAAATCCGGCAAGGTCCTACTCTCCCACCCAGCTACCCGGGCAGTACCATCGGCGCTACAGGGCTTAACTTCCGTGTTCGAGATGGGAACGGGTGTTGCCCCTGTGCTATACTCACCGAAAAAAAAGTTACATATGGTAAATTAAGAGATTACAGCTTGCGTGACGTCAGTAATTTCAAAAGAAAAAATAATGGTCAAGCCTCACGACCGATTAGTACTGGTCAGCTAAATCCATTACTGGACTTACACACCCAGCCTATCAACCTGGTGGTCTACCAGGGGTCTTCAGATCAGGTATCGCTACCTGATAGGGATATCTAATCTAGAGGTTGGTTTCCCACTTAGATGCTTTCAGTGGTTATCCATTCCGAACATGGCTACCCAGCGGTGCCTCTGGCGAGACAACTGGTACACTAGAGGTTCGTCCATCCCGGTCCTCTCGTACTAGGGACAGATCCTCGCAAATATCCTGCGCCCACAGCAGATAGGGACCGAACTGTCTCACGACGTTCTGAACCCAGCTCACGTACCGCTTTAAATGGCGAACAGCCATACCCTTGGGACCTTGTCCAGCCCCAGGATGCGATGAGCCGACATCGAGGTGCCAAACCTCCTCGTCGATGTGGACTCTTGGAGGAGATAAGCCTGTTATCCCCGGAGTACCTTTTATCCGTTGAGCGATGGCCCTTCCATACGGAACCACCGGATCACTAAGACCTGCTTTCGCACCTGTTCGAGATGTCTCTCTCACAGTCAAGCTCCCTTATGCCTTTGCA
>CAYNVA010000375.1:0-2216 GCA_964400575.1 uncultured Thermodesulfobacteriota bacterium
CGGGTTGCGTGCAGGGCATCCTCGACACGGGCCTTTTTCTCCTTCATTTCGGTCTCGGTTGCAGCACCCACATTGATCACGGCGACACCGCCGACGATCTTTGCCAGCCGCTCCTGGAGCTTCTCGCGGTCATAGTCAGAGGTGGTCTCTTCGACCTGTGCGCGAATCTGCTTGACGCGGGCTTCAATAGCCTTCTTTGTTCCATTGCCTTCAACGATCGTGGAGTTGTCTTTGTCGATGGTAACGCGCTTGGCGCGGCCGAGGTCTTCCATGGTAATGGTCTCAAGCTTAATGCCAAGGTCTTCTGCTATCAGCTTGCCGCCGGTAAGAATGGCGATATCCTCAAGCATTGCCTTGCGGCGGTCGCCGAAGCCCGGAGCCTTAACGGCAGCAACCTTCAGCGTGCCGCGCAGCTTGTTGACCACCAGTGTTGCCAGTGCTTCACCTTCCACGTCTTCGGCAATGATCATGAAGGGCTTGCCGCTGCGGGCAACCTGCTCCAGTATGGGGAGCAGATCCTTCATGCTGCTGATTTTTTTCTCGTGGATGAGGATGTAGCAGTCTTCCATCACCACTTCCATGCGCTCGGGATCGGTCACAAAATAGGGTGAGAGGTAGCCGCGGTCAAACTGCATGCCTTCGACAACATCCAGCGTGGTCTCCATGGTCTTGGATTCTTCCACCGTGATGACGCCCTCTTTGCCGACCTTGTCCATTGCCTCGGCGATGATGTCGCCGATGGTAATATCGTTATTGGCGGAAATGCTGCCGACCTGGGCGATCTCTTTCTGGTCCTTGATCGGCTTGCTCTGCTTCTTTAAATTTTCAATAATTTTCTCAACGGCCTTGTCGATGCCGCGCTTGAGTTCCATGGGGTTGTGGCCTGCGGTCACAAGCTTGATGCCTTCACGGTAGATTGCCTGGGCAAGCACGGTTGCGGTGGTGGTGCCGTCGCCGGCCACATCGCTGGTCTTGCTCGCGACTTCCTTCACCATCTGTGCGCCCATGTTCTCGAACTTGTCCTCAAGCTCGATTTCCTTGGCAACGGTCACGCCGTCTTTGGTGACGGTGGGGGAGCCGAAGCTCTTATCGATGATGACGTTTCTGCCCTTGGGACCAAGGGTCACTTTGACTGCATTTGCAAGAGTGTCGACACCCTTGAGCAGCGCAGCTTTTCCATCCTGAAATTTAATTTCCTTAGCCATTGTCTAGCCTCCACTTTATATATTAATTGTTTATTTAAATTACTTCTGGATGATGCCCAGGATATCGTCTTCGCGCAGGATCAGATGCTCGTCGTTGTTGATCTTGATCTCGGTGCCTGCGTATTTGCCGAACAGCACGATGTCGCCTGCCTTCACCTCGGGGGCAACGCGCGTGCCCTTTTCATTCAATTTTCCGGGGCCTACGGCTATAACCTTGCCTTCCATGGGCTTCTCTTTGGCGCTGTCCGGGATGATGATGCCGCCCTTGGTTTTTTCCTCACCTTCCATTCTCTTAACGATGATGCGGTCCTGCAGTGGTCTGATTTTCATACTTTTCCTCCTTTGACTACTGTTAAATGGTTGCCTTAAACTTGAATAAATTCAAATAGTTAGGCTTTTTGGGGTGTTTTGCTGCACCGTACACTAACAAATAATTGATAACATAAGGTCAATTGCAACAGAGTCAAGGCAGAGCAGCTCTTTTTTTTAAAAAAACGCTGCCGAAGCAATGCTGTAACCGTGCTTGACTTGAAAGCTTTAAACTCTTATCTTTATAAAAAATTAATCGTGAAAGGATCGGCAATGGGAAATCAGCTTAAAACTGCAGTTTTGCTTGGCGTTTTGACGGCCCTTATCATCATGTTCGGCAGCTCTCTGGGAGGCCAGAACGGCATGATGATAGCCTTTGTTTTTGCCCTGGGCATGAATCTTTTCAGCTATTGGTTCAGCGACAAAATCGTTCTGCGGATGTACAGGGCACAGGAAGTCTCCGAGGCCGAGGCCCCCGAGCTTTTTGCCATAGTGCACCGACTTACGGCAGCAGCCGGACTTCCCATTCCAAAGCTCTATATTATACCGGATGACTCTGCCAATGCTTTTGCCACGGGCCGAAACCCTGAGCATGCCGCTGTGGCCGTAACACAGGGTATCCTGCGGCTTCTCAGCCGCGATGAGCTCGAGGGCGTGCTTGCCCACGAGCTTGCCCATGTACAGAATCGCGACATTCTCATC
>CAYNVA010000376.1:0-5655 GCA_964400575.1 uncultured Thermodesulfobacteriota bacterium
GATATGCTCGTCCTGTCACCTTCCGGTCTGCGTGGAACCCTCACCGCTTTTCTCCTTCAAAAAGGGTTGTGCCGGTTCTATAAGCGCTGAAAACTCAATGCGCGAAATACCCTGCTGCGCTGCTTTCTGAAGCACGCTCTGAACCATTTCGTAGGGCAGATCCTCGTCGCCGAGCACCTGCAGCACGGTTCTCTGAGGATCGAGATAATGCTCCCGGAGCACCTCAGCGATGCCGGCATCTACCTCAGCCAGCGGCATGCTCCGGGCGCCGACAAAAACGGTATCTGCCGATTTGATGGTCACGGTTACCCTGCCGGCCAGCCGCTGGTCGGCGGCCTTAGCCTCATCAGCCCTGGGCAGTTTGATAGAGCGCGAAATGACATCTGAAAAGTTAATGCTCAGCAGAAAGAATATGTTCATCAAAAAGATGACATCAATAAGCGGTGTCACATTCAGCCAGAGCGACGACCATGAGCGCTTTCTGTATGCCCGCATCCTATGTATCCTTCTCTGAAGGTTTAAACGCCGTCACCAGTTCTTCGGCAATAAGGGAGGCCTGGCCCGTGTATTCATCAACGCGGTTACGGAAGATGGCATACAGATAGAGAGCGGGGATGCCGACGATAAGCCCCTCAACCGTTGTGACCAGGGCCTCGAAAATGCCCTGCGCCAGCATCTGGGGCTCCACCGTGCCCCGAATCTGAGAGATGGCGTTAAAGCAGCGCAGCATGCCGGTCACCGTGCCCAGCAGCCCAAGCATGGGCGCGATATTGCTGATGAGGTTCAGGTGCTCGACCTTGCGGGCGATATGGGCATTGAGCATCTCGCTTGTATCCTCCATGGCCTTTATCATGGAGCCGTAGCCGAAATGCAGGTCATTGAGACCCGCTACCACCACCCGTGTGAGGTAGGACATTTTTCGCTGATCCATTTTTTTGAATTCATCGATCTTGCCCTCGCGGATAAGTTTTTTTATTACGGCAATGTCCTTGGGAGGCGCCAGCTTTGCAGGCCTGATGGTGTAGGCATATTCGATACTCAAGGCAACGGCCACAAACGAAAGCACGATGATGGTGTGACCCACGATGCCGCCGTATTTGATGAGCTGCAGCAGATTCATGCCTTTCTTTTCCTGCTGCTCGGGCGCCTGGGGCACTGGCTGCGGCGCTGCCTGCTGCACGGGGGCCTGCGGCGGCTGCACAGCAGCCTGTACAGGAGCTGAAGCTTCCTGCTGTTCCTGTGCGCAGCAGATGCAAACAGGCAGCAGCAGCTGCGCCGAGAAGACCATCAGGGCTGCATACGCGTATAAACGTTTCTTTGTCATGGCCAATCCTTTCGTTGTGTAAGGTGTCATTATAAATATTTTATAAACTCATCCAGGCACATCTCCCATTTCGTGCCGAAGACCAGGAGCGCCATCTGCCGTATGACTTTCTCCTCTTCAATCAGGCGGGCGGACTCCCCCCCGCCCGCCTCTGCCAGCAGCCTGAACTCATCCAGCACCTTTGTCTGGTGCTTTCCGTCAACGGCGTAGAGTGTCTGCGGGCTGGTGTCGAGGGCTACAAGTATGCCATCCATTGTATTTTTAAATTTTTCGGCAAGCGCTTTGGCTTTCGGCATGTCCTGCGCATGCGGCGGCGCGTCGCCGATAATAAGAATTATCTTTTTTGATTTTTGCTTCCAGTTGAGCTGCTCGACGGCAACACGCAGGGCCTCGTCTACGGCCTCCTCCCGGTCGCCGCCGCCCACAGGTTCGATATTGCGCAAAAAATCCTGCAGGGCCTGCGTGCGGTAGGTGAGCTGCTGGGTTTTAGTGACGAAATCATCGCCCGTATCGCGGTAGGCAACAAGGCCGATGCGCGCGGTGGGAACAAGCGCCTTGAAAGTCGTGACGAGGTTGCCGATCTTGTACTTGACCTGGCGGAGGAATCCAGCCATGCTGCTTGTGGCATCAAAAATGAAAACGATATCGAGCCCCATTTCGCGCATGCCCTGCACATGGCGGCTGAATGAGCCGGATAATCTCTCGGCGCCCGTGTAAACGGATTTAGGCCCGTCTGCAACACTGGCCCATGAACGGTCCAGCACCGGCACGCCCAAAAGGGTGATGTCTTCCCGCACCTTCATCTCGGGCACGAACTTCACATCAGGCATTACGGGCCGTGGCTCTGATTGCGCAATCGGGTAGATTGTCTTGTCTTCAAACTTGAACCGTTCAAGCTGCGAGCTGTCGGCAAACCGCAGCTTCCCCTCTTGTGCATCCTGAAGCACAATTGCAGCCTGGTTCTCGGCCGTCTGCCTCGGGGCGGGCACATCCCAGGTGATGTAGGCGAAAGAGGTGAGCAGCGCCAGGTGAAAAAGCAGCGAGATCATGAACGGCGGGCTGCGCCTGGCAAACTGCACTGTCGGTTCAAAAAACTGCATGCGGTACCTTTTATATCAGTACGTCAAAAGAATTCCGGGTGATGCAGCAGTCAGCGACCCCTGCTCATCCGTTTATACCCATATATAAAAGCAACTTCTAGAAAAAAATTTTTTACATCAAAATTTTTAAACACGCACTAGTCCCTTCAGGGCTTAGTCCACGCATCATAGCCGACTGGATTTCCGGGCACCCATTCCGGCGGCACCCTGTAGGCACGGTACGTAGTCATGCCACGGCCTGCCTCGTACTCCCAGACAATCTCGTTTGCAGGGGTGAGCTCAAAAATCCGGCCGAAATATCCCTCATCGACCATGGTATTGCCGTTGGGAAGACGCTGGACAGAGCCTGTGAATGGGGTATAAAAGCGATCACGGCCCCATTTCTGCTTATACTCCCACTTTTTTTCCAATGTCAGGGGATCAAACTCTATCACCCTGGAATAAAACCGCATATGCATTGGGTAGCCCGCAAAGCCGCCGTTATCCAGAAGAATGATGTTTCCCTCTCCGGGCAGGCCACGCGGTATCATGTGGGCATGGTGCGGTCCAATTATCTGTCCCAGATTTTCACCCTCAGCGGTTTCGGGCGAGTAGTCAGGCCCAACCTTCCAGACGATTTCTCCTGTTGCTCGGCTTATGATTGCTATAAAATTTGCAAGGCGCGAGCAGATAATAATATTTTCCGGGTTGAAGCGCTCATCTCCATCATCGTACAGTCTGTTCGGGCCGAGAAGTGACATGCTGTTCATGTACAGCCATTCTCCCCCTTTACTGTAAATCGCATCTTTTGCCTTCTGGTCAAATCCGTACTCATCGAAGTGGTCCTTCCCGTGCCACTCAAAGCCGGTGAGCTTTCCCGCCCAGTCCACCTCGTAGATCACGGGATCAAGCAGGGGCTTGTCGCTTATCTTTGAATCCTGCTCATCAGTAAAGGAAAGAATCAGGGTCTTGCCCCCTGTGACCAGTGGCTCCATGCCCGGCGCGTAGTATCCCACGGGGTTTCCCTCTCTCTGGAAATCGTGATGGATTCTTGCCGACATCTGTCCGTTGAGATCTTCTTCCCATGCTGCGTATGACCATTCCTCCACGCCTTCCCAGCTGAGCTGAGCAAGCTTGTCAAACTCCCAGTTTGCAACTTTGCCGTCGATCTCCTGTATTCCCATCACCGACCCATTTGGGAGAAACTTGACAGGAAAGTTGATCAGGTTTTCCCACTGTTTTATTACATTCCCCTCCATGTCCATGAGCGTTACCGTTTCATTGTACTTTCGGTCCCTGGCTGAAAAAAGAGTATACCCATTTAAAGCTTTATCCGAATCATAGGCAGTTACTTTTGCTGCAGCCGCGGGCTGCCTGCTGGTGTCAAAGGCACATGCTGCGCGCGGAAGCCCTGCTGCCGAAATAAGGTACAGACAAATAACGAAAACAGTACCGGATAAAACTTTCTTCATAACGCCCCCCCTTCAATAGGTTTAAAATTAACAGCTCTATTCAAATCACTTCAAACGTCGTTGGCATGATTGTATCCCTTATTTAAAAAGCTCGGCTAAAAATGCGGGCATCGTATAATCCGTAAAAATATTCTTTACAATAATTGAGTAGTCAGGCTCGGGAACATCTTCAGACATCTGCTGCATAATACCCTCAGCAGTAAGCTCTTCTGTTGACATCGTGATGATTGGAAACAGGCTGTTGCCGTTAAAAAGAATGCATTTAGCCTTTCCCTCCTCCTGCGACCACGGCGACCACGTATGCCGGGTACTTGCCTGCGTGTTGGGATTGCCCGTTCGGAGAAATGAGCTGATAAAATCCATGCTGATTTTTTTCAGCATTTTTGCCCCCGGCGATCTCAAGTTGTAGCGGCCATAAGGCCGCAGATTAACGTCAAACAGAAAACGATTATCAATGCCATGGTGGGCGCCCATGAGAAAATTGCCGGGGGCATCTGAACCCCAGTCAAACCGGTATGCATAAACATCACTCTGATACTGACTCATGTTGTGCGCGATCATGTCCACGCCTTGAGACTTCCAGAAGCTGCTCCCATAGAATGACGCTGTTTCATACAGCTTTTTTTCTTCAGGCGTGTAGGATACAGAAGTGTTTCCCAAAATTGTATATTCAAGGCTTTTTGAGAAATAATCCGTCAAATAAAGAAACGCTTTCATTTCATCTTTGCAGTTTCCGAGAATCGTTGGCACCTTGTTATAGGCGCCTGTAGTAAACACCTCAAGCCCTGCAGACGGAATAACCGTGCCGTCCTTGAAAAAGGAGGTGTCAAGCCGGGGTATTATCGGCCGCGCGGGCGATGTCTGGTAACGCTGCGCCAGCTCGGTATCTGTTGCAAGAATATCTGCCGCGGTTTTCGACAGCAGGTAGTCTTTTATTTCAGCCTCAGACATAGCTGTAAGACAGGCTGCTGCGGTTGCGTTATCGGAAGCATGGCCGTCGCTTATCAAAAGCTGAAGCAGCGCATCGTTCACTGCAGCATCACCTTCTGATACATCATAGGGTAGAAGGACGGCGCTTGATGCAATAGCCTTATGAAAAAGGCCTTTTGCAGAAGGCGACGCAAGCAGCGAAACAACATTAGCCCCTCCCGCGGATTCACCGGCAATGGTAACATTAGCCGGGTCGCCACCGAATGCCTGAATATTATCCTTTACCCACACCAGTGCCTTGATCAGGTCAAGCGTTCCATAGTTTCCTGAAGCATCATCGGCGCTTTCACCGGCCCTCAGAGCTGGATGGGTAAACCACCCGAGAAGCCCCAGCCGGTAGTTTGGCATAACGACAATAACGTTGTTCATGGAGGCAAACGATGTCATGTCATACCAGGAATTGCCGCAAAACGTCAGCGCGCCGCCATGTATCCAGAACAAAACCGGCAGATTCGTTTCATCAGACTTCGGCCGCCATACATTAAGATACAGGCAATCTTCGCTGCCGGTGATTGTCGGAGGCATATCCTTTGCCGCGCCAAAAGGAAAATTCATTGCATACTGGGTGCAGACGCTGCATTCCGCCCGTGCATCCCGGGTCAGCGGCCATGGGTCAGGATCGCGAGGAGCTTTCCAGCGAAGATCGCCGACAGGGGGTTTGGCAAAAGGAATTCCAAGCCAGGCAAGGGTGCTGTTACTGCCTGTCGTGCCCATCACATCACCATAAACGGTTTTTCTCACAAGCTCATAAGCTTGAGACCCGCCGGGGAAACCCATTATAATAAAAAAT
>CAYNVA010000377.1:0-7185 GCA_964400575.1 uncultured Thermodesulfobacteriota bacterium
ATCAACCTCCCCCAACCCCTCCTGACTAGGAGGGGAATGCAAAGAGGCATCTACGCCTGTTGCAGAACTAAAACAGTACCTCCCCTGGACAGGGGAGGCTGGGTGGGGTGGATACAAAAATAATTGTGACAGCCTACTAGCTATCACGGAACATCATCAGACAATGCCTGTAAGATCGCAAGCGGATCAATTGATGTCACACTTGGTGGCGGCGAACTTGGGAGAGGATTTTATACTGGAGAGTACCTGTACGAGGCAAAAGCGTGGGCTTTTCACACGTCCGGAGATAAACAATCCAACGTGGTCTCCTTCACAATCGCGGATAATGATGTAGAAAAAATTGATGTAGGGTTGCTCGACTATAGACAGGCTGGGCTTCAACGCTATTTGATACGTCATAGCCAAGGGACCCGCACGTTTCTTTTCGGTCATGATATGGTATGGGCTCCAATTGTGGGTTCAGCGAGGGTATCTGGTGATCAATATAAGTGGGAGTCTTGTGTAGCCCAGAATCTTCTGAACGATTGTGCTAAGATGCAAAAGGATATGATTTGATGAAATCAGTCCACTATTTAGTTCGGGCTGTGTCCGGCGAAGATGGGCTTGTCTATCCGACTGAACTCGATATAAAAAACTATCAAACATTTGGTGGTTTTTTCTTAATGGGCAGTAAAAAGGATGCACCTGATGATGAATATATATTCTATGCCATTCGCGGAAATGGAATTATAAAGACTACCGCGACACGATATCAGGATTCCAAAAGTTTCTTCCGCATAAATATTGAAAACATAGGTGCTTTTATATTTTTTACACAGCCCATGCCAAAAAAGTATCCTTATATTGGGTCTATTGATGATTTACGAGGGCTTTTTGCTATAAGAAAATTTTGTCCTTTGAGTCCATATGTGTTGGATAAGGCAAACAGGGAGCATGCTTTTTATTTTATTGGCACTTCACCTAGAACACGATAATGGATAACATAGCCTAGAATTTTGCGTTATTCTCCACCTAGTGCTAAAGGAGGTTTTTCAACACAATACAAAAGGTCTGAACCGCAAACTCCCTCACTTCAGTCCGGCCCTGCTAACCTCAAAGGACATGCCCTAGCCTTACTCTTCCTTCCTCCCGACCACCTGTCTCTGTGACTTTTAAAAGCTTTTCTTAAAGCACCGACAGCACCGCCTTCAGGGTAAGCCTGAAAAATTCCTGGGGCAGGATACCGCTTAAAACAATCCCCGCAATGATAAGTCCACCCAGCACAGCGGCAGGAATTGTCAGGCTGAGGTTTTCTTCAGACCCTTCAACGCTGCGGTAGGCAGCCCGCACCAGACGCAGATAGTAAAACGCCGAGATGCAGACATTGAGTAGCGCCAGCCCCACGAGCCAGTAAAAGCTTTTCTGAAACGCGGCGGCAAAAATCATGAACTTGCCGGTGAACCCGATGGTCGGGGGAATGCCCGACAGGCCGATGGCGCCTGCGGCAAGCACGGCGGCAAGCAGCGGTGACCGGCGGTACAGGCCCCGCAGGCCGTCAACCGTTATGTTTTCTCCCTGCGGCGCAAGATTGTACAGCACGGTAAAGCAGGCGATGTTCATCAGCAGATAGCCGTAGATGTAGTAGACGGCAGAGGCAATGCCCAACTGATTCATGCTCACGATACCAACCATCATATACCCGGCATGGGCGATGCTGGAGTAGGCAAGCAGGCGCTTTATGTCCTGCTGGCTGATGGCAGAAAAATTTCCAACAAACATTGACAGCACTGCCATGATCGTCAGTATCAGCTCGATCTGATGGGAGCCCGGGCCTGCCATGGCCACAATCCGCACGATCAGAGCCATGGCTGCAATCTTGGGGAGCGTGGCGACAAAGCAGGTGGTTTCATGGGCCGCACCCTCAAACACGTCTGGCATCCAGAAATGCAGGGGGAAAAGAGCAAGCTTGTAAAAAAGCCCGCACAGCAGCATGACAATGCCGATGACGGCAAGAGGCTGCGTGGCAAGAAGCCCGGGCAGCACCGCTGCAATATCTGCCAGATAGGTCGAATGCGCAAGGCCGAACAGGTAGCTCATGCCGTAGAGTGTTATGCCTGTTGCTGCAGCGCCTAAAAAAAAGTACTTGATGCTTGCCTCAAGAGGATCGCGCTGAAAAGGCTGCCGCCGCAGCGGTATGAGCACGAACAGCGTATAGGAAGAAATTTCAATACTGATGACGATGGTCAGCAGCTCGACCGCGCTTGTCATGAGAAACAGCCCCAGACAGCTCAGCGCGAGAAACATATAGTATTCGGGCCTGAACCGGCGGTTGATGCCCCGAAGCCCTGCGCCCATCCATAAAATCAGAACAAGGCCCAAAGCTATCAGTATCTTGAAGGTCTGGGAGAAGGCATCTATTTTATATGCCTTGTAAAAGAAAAGCCCGCTCTGGTCATATGTCGCACATGCTGCGGCAAGAGTACACAGGCCGAGCGCGAGCGCTGCGCGCTCCAGCAGCGCCTGGCCGGGTTGTGCAAGCGTGGCTGCAAAAAACACAAGGCCCGTCGCAATGAGCATCATTTCAGGAAGCAGCGGAAAATAATCCATATCTCACCATGCAGAAAAAACTTTAAGCATAGAATTTAGAAGCCAGTAGTCAGAAGCCAGAATAAAAGACATATAGCTTCAAGGAGTTTGCATACTCCTTTCATAAAATAATAACCTGTAACCTTTTTAATATTTTTTTTCTACTGAATTCTGGATTCTGACTCCTGACCCCTCATTTTAAAAGCTGAGCCCCCGCAGTTCTTTAACCTGCACTACAAAGGCCTCCGGGTTATCGGGTGTCACAACAACGGTTCGCTCCGGGAAACGCAGCACCACGGCGCGCTTTGGGTCTGTGGCAAAAGCGCGATACGAACCGAGTTTTTTGTTATGGAACGCTCCTGCAATGCAGAACATCCCGCCGTTGCCGAACGTGCGGATTGATGCGTCCATGGCACCAGGGTCTGCCTCAGCCGATACCAGCCCGCAGAGATCAATCTTTGAGCTCCAGCCCGGGCGCGCCACAATAAGGGCCTGCGCAGTCAAAGCATATCCGCGGATGGCAAAAAGCGACGACACGCTCAACATGGCAACCGGTAAAACAACCATAGCCCATACCCAGCTCGTGCTGCCGGCCGGGCCGGAAAAAATGCCGATTAAAGCAATGCCGGTGAGGATGAGGGCTGTTGCTGTCGTCATCCTTTTAAGCGATGATCCCCACGGAGCTGCAAACCTTGCCAGCGCTTCCATCGTCTTTTCCCTTTTATCCGCCCATATGTTTCAGCAGATGCACGACGCTTGTATCCATTACCTCCAGCACCAGTCCCGGCTTGAACCCAAGCCAAAAAACAAATACCGCAAGCACGGCCAGCATGAACCATTCACGCATGTTGATATCGGCAAGCCCGCTGCGGCCCTGCTGCCCATGATGGCCGTCTGAATCGGCCCAGGCCATCTTCTGCAAAAGTCGCAACATGTAGGCTGCGGCCAGCACCACGCCCGGCACTGCCAGAGCGCCGACCATCATATAATCGGCAAACGCCGCCGCCAGCACCATGAACTCGCCCACAAACCCGCTGGTGCCGGGAAACCCGAATGAAGCAAGCGAGAATATCCCCAGAAATGTTACATAGCCGGGCATGAGCATGCCAAGGGCTTTGTTGTCTTCAAGCTCGCGGCTATGCGTGCGCTCGTAGATGATGCCGATGCAGATAAAAAGCGCGCCCGTTATGATGCCGTGGTTGACCATCTGGAGGATTGCGCCTTTTGCGCCCTGCGCGGAAAATAAAAATATGCCCAGCGTCACAAATCCCATATGCGCCACGCTTGAATAGGCCACCAGGCGCTTCACATCAGTCTGCCCCAGCGCCAGATACCCGCCGATACTAATTGCCGCAAGCGACATGGCGATGATGACTGGCGCGCAGTACAGGCTGGCATCGGGGGCAATCGGCAGGCAGAAGCGCAGAAAGCCGTAGCCGCCCATCTTCAAAAGCACCGCTGCAAGAATAACACTTCCGGCTGTGGGCGCCTCGACATGCGCCGCAGGCAGCCAGGTATGGAAGGGGTACATGGGGATCTTTATGGCAAAGGCGATAGCGCAGCAGATAAAAATCCACATCTGAACTTTAAAGGGATAGCGCAGGTGCATGAAATCGGGAATGAAAAACGACCCGCTGCGCGCGTACAAAACGATGAGCGCTACCAGCAGGAAAACGCTGCCGGCAAACGTGTAGAGAAAAAATTTAATGGAGGCATAGTCCCTGCGCGGTCCGCCCCACACGGCGATGAGCAGGTACATGGGAATGAGCATGCCCTCCCAGAAAATATAGAACAGCACCGTGTTGAGGCTTACAAACACGCCGATCATGGCAGATTCCATGATGAGCAGCACGAAAATAAACTCTGCAAGCCGCTCACGGATCTGCCGCCACGAGCAGAGTATGCACAGGGGCATGAGGCAGGTGACAAGCAGCACCAGCGGCAGGCTGATGCCGTCGATTCCAACGGCATAGTCGAGTTTGAGGGCCGGTATCCACTGCCGCGTCTCGGCAAACTGGTATTTCTCGGTTGAGCGGTCAAAAAGAAAATAGAGAGGCAGCGACAGTGCCATGACGGCAACCGTTACGGCAAGGCCCCACAGCTTCAGAAAGGTCTCATGCCGCATAAACAGGCACACGACCGCCCCTGCAAGCGGCAGCAGCAGCAGCACGCTCAGAATTGGAAACCCCGGACCGTTAAAAAGCAAATATTGATTCATTTTTACAATTCTTGCTTCTGAATTCTGTCTTTGTTGATCGTTGATCGTTAGTCGTTGATTGTTTTTTTCAATCCAAAATCCAAAATCAGCAATCCAAAATTCCACTATCCTCCGACTTCCGACCTCTGACCCCCGAATCGTTGGTCGTTGTTTGTTGGTTGTTTAAAACGATAAACGATCAACAATTAACAATTTCGACTTCCGACTTCCGAATCGTTAATCTTTGGTTGTTGTTTGTTGGTTGTTTAAAACGATAAACGATCAACAATTAACAATAAACAATTTCGACCTCTGACTTATATCTCACAGCAACACCACCCCTATCAAAAGCAGAAACAAAAAAATGACCGCGGCGGCGATATAATGCTGCACCTTGCCTGTCTGCACATTGCGAAACTGTTCGCCCAGCAGCATCACATGGCGGGCGGTATTGTCGATAACAAAATCGATGCCCCTCATGTCAAACCACGAAAAGCCCCGCCCTGCAGCCATGGCCGGTCCTATCCCGAGCGTCCGGTACAGCTCGCCGCACCAGTGGTCAACCGCACTTACCGGCCTGCGGGCAAACCACAGCAGTGCCAGCCCACCCTTGCGGTAGAGCCAGTCAAGGTCAAGATTGATCCCTGCATGCGGCAGCAGTTTTTTCCGAAGCAGGTAAAACCCGAGGCCCGTGAACCCCAGCACCTGCAGGGTTTCAGAAAGATGATAGGCGGTGTAGGGCACGTAGTGCACAGGCCGGGGCAGCAGGCCGTAGAGATACTCGGGGTAGCAGCCGATCAGGAAGCAAAAAAAGGCTGCAATGCCCATGGCAAGCTGCATGTTCCACGGAGCTTCGCGGGCCTGAACGCCTGAGTCTTTGCCGAACCAGATAAAATACGGCAGCTTGATCCCGACCGAAAGAAATGTTCCGACCGAGGCAGCCATGAGCATGATGAGAATGCTGATGCGGTGCGCCTCGCCCGCTCCCGCCACCACCATGGACTTGCTCACAAAACCGCTCGTGAGCGGAAAGCCCGAAATTGAAACACCCCCGATAACGGTGAAGATAAGCGCCACGGGCATGCTTCGCCACAGGCCCCCGAGTTCGGTGAGCTTGCGCCTACCGGTCATCTCGATCACGCACCCCACGCCCATAAACAGCAGCGCCTTGTATATTATATGAGCATAGGCATGGGCGCAGGAGCCGTTCACCGCCATGTCCGTGCCGATGCCGATGCCGCAGACCATATACCCGACCTGGCTGATGATGTGATAGGCCAGTATCCGCCGGGCATCGTTTTCAATAATGGCAAAGCAGACGCCGTACACCGCCATGACAGCACCCATCACCGCCAGCACCTCAAATCCAGGAAAAGCCCGGCACAGAACATAGACGGCCGTCTTGGTCGTAAAGGCGCACATGAAAACCGCACCGCCCACCGTGGCTTCCGGGTAGGCATCCGAGAGCCAGGCATGCAGCGGCGGCACAGCTGCATTGAGCATGAACCCTGCCATGATCAGATAGTCGGCAAGGCCTGCGCTGCCCACAGGCACCTGCACAAAAGCGGTGCCGCCTCCCGAGCTGAGCTTCAGGACAATGCCGGCCAGAAGCACGAGCCCGCCGGCAATATGCACCAGCAGATAGCGCAGGCCCGCTGCCGATGCCTGCGGGTTGCGCCGCAGCCAGATGAGAAATGTTGAGGCAAGCGCCATCAGCTCCCAGAAAATAAAAAGCGTTACATAATCCCCGCTGAGCGTCACGCCCAGCGAGCCGCCCACGTAGAGGAAGGCCGCCGTATGCTCAGCCCAGTCCCCGACGTGCAGGGTGTACACTGCGCCGATGAGCGCCATGATGATGAAAACATGCAGAAAGATATAGGTCAGCTCGTCCAGCCTGCCGAAGGTGAGCTGCAGGCCAAGGTATTCATACATGCCGAAGGTGTTCGGCAGCGCATTGATCTGAAAGAATGCGATAAGGGGCACGGCAACAAGCACGGCCTTGTGCAGGCGCAGCCGCTGCAGCACCGGCATGAGCACCGCGGCGGCAATAAACAAAAATGATGGATGAACAGCAAATGTCTGCAGCATATAATTAAGCACAGCCTGTGTATATCGACGTAGTGGCGGGGTTTACCCCCGCCTCATCCGAAGCCAATACACTCCGCCCTTTCGTTTCAGCGGTCATAATAATCCTCATCCCGTGCCAGCAGTTTTTTTGACACCCACTTGCACACTATCGCCATGGCAATGCAGCAACAAAAACCAAACACAGCCCAGAACAGCGGAACCGTATCGCCCCAAAAACTGGGCTCATGACGCGCAATAAACATATCGGCAGCGGCAACCGCGGCAAGGCAGCCGAAAAAACATTTTTTCAGCAGCCCGGGCCGGTCTTTCAATATCTGGATCATGCGCGCTATCAC
>CAYNVA010000378.1:0-1593 GCA_964400575.1 uncultured Thermodesulfobacteriota bacterium
AAGAATATGCTTTTTTAAGAGATCAAACAGCAGAGAGGTAAAGAGTGCAGGAGCCGAGCCCTTGAGCCCCACGGCATACACCTCTGCCGCACCCGATTGGATTGCATCAAGCAACTGCCTGCCGGGCTGGTTTGCGCTGAAGAATTTTGAGAGAAGGAGAGACATATCTGTTTTAGGTTTTAGGTTTTAGGTCAAGCACACGGTTCAAGGCGAACATGCAGGTTCGCCCCTTCCATGTCATTATTTTTGCCGTAGGGACAGACCTGTGTGCCTGCCCTGGCAGGGGCTCAAAATTTTGAACCCCTTCATTGTACCCTTTGCTGTTAGGCTATCCCTGCAAAGGATTATCTCCGACTTGTATTCATAGCCCCAACCGGCACATGATGCTTTTTATCATTTTTTTATTTTAATATCCATTTGCGTTTGACATTTTTATGGTTATTTGCTTATATCAATTTATATTTAGCTCTACAAAAAATAAATTCATACATTTAATATGCTTGCCAAAACTTTCAGCAGCGCTCTGCTCGGCATTGATGCCTATCGCGTCGAGGTTGAGGTTGATGTTCAGCCGGGCCTGCCCTACTTTGCAACCGTCGGCCTGCCGGACGGTGCGGTCAAAGAAAGCAAGGATCGGGTAAAATCAGCCATCAAAAACATGGGATACAACTTCCCCGGCACACGTATCACGGTAAACCTGGCCCCTGCAGACATTAAAAAAGAGGGGTCCTCATTTGACCTGCCCATCGCCATCGGCATTCTGGCCGCTGGCGACTGCCTGAACGATGGCGACATGATAAAAAAATATATTTTACTCGGGGAACTTTCGCTCGACGGCAGGGTAAAGCCCGTGCGCGGCGTGCTGCCGGTGGCTGTCGCCTGCCGGGGGCTGGGCATGACGGGCATGATCGTGCCGAGCGAAAACGCACGGGAGGCAGCCCTGGTCGATGGAGTTGAAGTTATCGGCGTTGAAACCCTTTCGCAGGTGGTTGAATTTATGGCGGGAAGCATTCATATCTTGCCGACAAAAACCAATCTCGATGAAATATTCCGCACAAGCCTTGACGCTACGATTGATTTCTCCGATGTCAAGGGGCAGGAGCATGCAAAGAGGGCCATTGAGGTGGCGGCCGCCGGCGGGCATAATCTTATGATGGTCGGCCCGCCGGGCTCGGGAAAAACCATGCTTGCCAAGCGCATCCCGACCATACTGCCGCGGCTTTCCTTCGATGAGGCTATCGAGACCACCAAAATTCACAGCGTTGCAGGCACGATTGAGCCCGGCGCGCCGCTGATAGTGAACCGGCCGTTCCGCTCCCCCCATCACACAATATCGGATGCAGGCCTCATCGGCGGCGGCGCGTCACCCCGGCCCGGCGAGGTGAGCCTGTCGCACAACGGTGTGCTGTTTCTCGACGAGCTCACGGAGTTCAAAAAAAACGCGCTTGAGGTCATGCGTCAGCCCCTGGAAGACGGCAGGGTTACCATTTCACGGGCTCTCACCTCCATCACCTACCCATCCCGCTTCATGCTGGTTGCAGCCATGAACCCCTGCATGTGCGGCTACTACGGCGATGCCAAGCACGACTGCAC
>CAYNVA010000379.1:0-51700 GCA_964400575.1 uncultured Thermodesulfobacteriota bacterium
AGGGCGTAACATTTAAATCCCATATCGACGGCTCGGTCTTCACCTTCACGCCCGAGAGCGTGGTGAAGCTGCAGGAAGGCTTTGGCGTTGACATCATGATGCAGCTTGACGAATGCCCGCCCGCCACCGCCGACAAGGAGCTGATCAGCCGCGCCGTGAGCCGCAGCCTGCTCTGGGCTGAGCGCTCGCGGGAGGCCTGGTCGCGAGGGCAGTCGTCTCTGTTTGGCATTGTGCAGGGGGGCCTGCATGCAGACCTGCGCCTGCAGAGCGCCGAGGGCCTTATCGGGCTTGATTTGCCGGGCTACGGGCTTGGAGGATTTTCAGTCGGCGAGGACATGACGGATGCCTATCCCGTGATTGAGCTGGCGGCGCAGGCCCTGCCCCGTCACAAGCCCCGCTACCTCATGGGTGTCGGGACCCCTGAGGATATTGTGCGGGCAGTCGGCTATGGCATTGATATGTTCGACTGCGTGCTGCCCACACGCTGCGCCCGCAACGGCCTGTGCTTCTGCTCGCACGGCAAGCTGCGCATTAAGAACGCCTGCTACAAAGACGACTTCACGCCCCTTGACCCGTCCTGCTCCTGCTATGCCTGCCGCAGCTTCACCCGCAGCTATATCCGCCACCTCTACATGGCAGGCGAGATCACGGCCCTCATCCTCATGACCATGCACAACATTACCTACTACCTTGACCTGTGCCGCCGGCTGCGGCAGGCCATACTGCAGGACGGGTACCAGCGGTTTTGCGAAGAGTTTTTCAAAGCCGGCAGGTCGGCGTGACCGTGGCTGAAGCGGCATAAAAGCTTGTACGGGCTGCTGAAAAAACCCTTTTGAAATCCCAAAAGATGTTTTATACTTCTTTAAGAGTTCAAGGCACGTTTTCCCCGTGAAACCAATTAAAAAACTGCTTGTTTAATACATACAAGATATGAACCTACCATTAAAGGAGTCGTCATGAGCATTGAAAACCAGGTCGATCAGATACTGTTTGCAGCCATTGAAGAGATCAACCAGCAATTGCCGTCCAACCAGACAATCAAGGCCGACAAAAGCACCATGCTTTTCGGCAAGGACGGCGTGCTTGATTCTCTCACACTTGTGAACCTGATCGTGGCCGCCGAACAGAAAGTGCAGGAAATCCTGAATATAGCCATCACCCTTGCCGACGAGCGGGCCATGTCGCAAAAAAACAGCCCGTTCAAATCGGTAGAGTCGCTGGCAAGCTACATTGTCGTGCTTGTTAAAGAAAAGACCAACTGACCCTTCCCAACGAAAGGACACCACCATGAGCAAGCAGGCCGTGATGCTTATCACCGGCACCCGCAAGGGTATCGGGAGATACCTTGTTGAATATTATATCCAGCGGGGCTGGATAATCTATGGCTGCAGCCGCGAACCGGCCGACTTCACCTACGATGACTATTATCACTTCTGCCTCAGCGTGTCAGACGAGGATAAGGTGAAGGAGATGTTCGCCGAAATAGGCAGGCGGGAGGGCCGCCTGGACGTGCTTATCAACAACGCGGGCGTTGCCTCCATGAACCATGTCATTCTTACGCCCCTGTCAACCGTACACCGCGTGCTGAACACCAATGTGGTCGGGACATTTCTGTTCACCCGCGAAGCATCAAAACTGATGATGAAACGGAAATGGGGCCGCATCGTCAACTTCGCCACCGTGGCCACCGCCATGAAGCTTCAGGGCGAGGCCATCTACGCATCCTCCAAGGCAGCCATCTGCAGCCTTACCGAAATCATGGCCCGCGAACTCGGGGATCTGGGCATCACGGTCAATGCCGTGGGGCCTACGCCCACCAAGACCGACTTAATCAAATCCGTGCCCAAGGAGAAGATAGACCGGCTGCTTGAGCAGCAGGCCGTGCACCGGTTCGGCGAGTTTGCCGATATAACAAATGTCATCGACTTTTTCATCAGGCCCGAAAGCGATTTTATTACCGGGCAGGTCATCTATCTGGGAGGGATTTAAGGCCATGCAGATTGATTTTTTACTGGATGTTTTTAAGGAAAACCCCGCTGCCGAGGCCATGGTCTGGAAAAACACGACGGTCAGCTATGCCTGGCTGCTTGAGCGGTTCAATGCCTGGGGCGTCGACCTTGAAACAAAAAACGTCAAACCCGGCACCGTGGTCGTCATTCTCGGGGATTATTCGCCCAGCTCCATCGCCCTGCTGCTTGCGCTCATTCAGAAATGCTGCATCGTTATTCCCCTGACCGTGCAGAACGAAACAAAGCGCAACGACTATATCGAGGTGGGCATGTCGGAGGCCTGCTTCACCTTTGATGCCGACGACAATGCGGCCTTTACAACATTCCCCCGCAGGGCCGAGCATGAACACTATGGGTACCTGCGCGACAAAGGCCACCCGGGCCTTGTGCTTTTTTCATCAGGCTCAACAGGGGCGGGCAAGGCGGCGGTGCACGACTTTGCGCGGCTGCTGGAGAAATACAAGGTGCGGCGGCAGAATCTGCGCACGCTCACCTTTCTGCTCTACGATCATATCGGCGGCGTGGACACCATGTTCTACTCACTGAGCAACGGCTCATGCATCATCACGGTGCAGGACCGCCTGCCCGATACGGTCTGCAAAGCCATACAGGACCACAAGGTGGATGTGCTGCCCGTGTCCCCCAGCTTTTTAAACATGCTCATCCTGAGCGAAGCCTACAAGCGCTACGATCTGGGGTCGCTCAAGTACATCACCTACGGCGCCGAGGTCATGCCCGAGACAACCCTGAAAAAATGCGTCGAGCTTTTCCCGGGCGTGACGCTGCTGCAGAAATTCGGCACCACCGAGGTCGGAACGCTACGGTCCAAGTCAAAGTCAAACGAGTCGACCTGGGTAAAAATCGGCGGAGAGGGCTACCAGACACGCGTGGTAGAGGGCATTCTGCACATTAAGGCCCAGTCGGCAATACTGGGCTATCTCAATGCCCCCAGCCCCTTCACCGAGGACGGCTGGTTCATCACCAATGACCTGGTGGAGGTCGACGGCGAGTACATGCGGATACTGGGGCGCAAGCAGGAAGTCATCAATGTGGGCGGCGAGAAGGTAAACCCTGCCGAGGTCGAGAATGTTATCTATGAACTTGATAATGTCAACGAAGTGTCCATATTCGGGGAGCACAATGCAATACTCGGGAATATCATCTGCGCCAAGGTTTCCATGGTCGATGCCGGCCAGGATAAGAAGGCTTTTGTGAACCAGATCAAGGCCCACTGCGCCTCAAAGCTTGAGCGCTACAAAGTGCCGGTGAAAATCGAGGTGGTCGACTACCGGCTGCACAGCGACCGCTTCAAAAAAATGCGGCTTACGCTGGGAACCAGCACCTGAGGGCCGCAGCAGTCTGGGGCTGTTGACTCCCGCGCAGGCACCGCACCGCTTGCAGCGGGATTTTTTTTGAAAGGGCTCCGGCATGACGGAAATCCGCAGGATCGGGTATCGGAAAACGATCCAAGAAAATTGTGCGGCACATACCGCTGCGCAGGTGAGCCTCTGCAGGTGTGCCGATCAAGGGCTTATCAATAAACCCCTCCGTGCTACAGCAGGTATTTTCCCGGCTCCGCGCAGATGCGCTCAAGGCTCTGGCCGAGGCGGAAGGCATTGATGCCGTAGGCGATTCGGTGATCGCCAAACAGGTTAAGGTGCATGGTTTCGCGGCTGCTCAATGCGCCGTCGGCAGCCACATATGGCTGTTTCCCAACGACGCTGGTATGAATCCGTATCGGCAGCTTCGTCCGCCAGATGAGCGGCTTTATAAATACGAAATTTGAGCGGTCTCCATAGTCGTGGTGCGAAAGCACGATATTTGAAACGATGCCGTTGCGGAACCCGACTTCATAGGCCATTTTTTCGGGTATAAGGCAATAGAGCCGCAGCTGAAAAAAAAGCCGCTGCGCCAGCTGCAGCAGGCGTTTCTTCGGCAGGGAGTTTTTGCGTGTCGCCTCCACCATTTTGAGGATTAATTCCCCCTGAATGTCTGCAAGCGTTTTGAGGTGCGGGTTCTCAAGGATGATGGATGTTACGGCAAGCTCCCGGCCGGGAAGCATGAAATTATTTGAAATAGAGATACCCTCCATCTCGTAAACATGCCTTCCGAGCACAATGCGGTTAAAAACCCGGTTTTCATTGATCGCAAGGGCCAGCACTTTATTGAGCACATGCGTGAAGGTGATTTTGCGGTTAAATCGCTCAGAGGCCTGCTGCGCCAGTTCAAGGCATGGCCCTATATCAAGCGTGTAGGCGATGCCGAAAAACGGATCGGGTGAGCCCGCATGCAGGCTGATGGTGTCAAGGATCAGGTCGCCGAGCTCCTGCGGGGGGACTCGCCGCATGTGCAGTTCTTTTTTTGCAAAAGTCCTCATTGCAGCACCGTATGCATACTATTGCTTTAAATGCCTCTTGGCCAAAATCTGTGCGGCATAAACGATAGAAGTCGGAATTCAGGAGTCAGAATCCAGAAGTCAGAGGTCAGAGGTCGAAATCCAAAATTCAAAATCAAAAATCCAGAAGTCCGGCTTCTTTTCTAAAGGACCTTAAACGTAATAAAGACGACTGAAAACACCCTAAGAGCTTGTTTTAAAAGTATAAAATGATCACGCGTAGGGTGGATTAAGCCCGTTTTTATGGGTGGAACCGCTTCGCTTGTTCCACCCTGCCAGCGCTCTGCGCCCTTATTGGAGTCATACTTCAGGGCGAATCCACCAAAAACATGCCTTTTAACACACGCTCTAAGACTACAGCAGATACTTCTCCGGGTTGGCGCACAGTCTGCGCAGGCTCTGTCCCAGCCGGTAAGCATCAACACCGTTGGTAACGCGGTGATCGCCGATAACGGTCAGGTTCAGGGTTTCACGAATCACCACGGCACGGCTTGCGTCGACAAACGGCTGGGGGCCCATGGCGCAGGCATGTATGCGCAGGCCCCCTTTGATGACCGAAACGATCGGCTTGACAGCAAAAAATCCTGCAGGCCCGCCGTAGTCATGATTGGAAAGAACGATATTTGAAAGAATGCCGTTTTTAAATGCCACGGTAAAGGAAAGCTTTTCACTGACCAGCCGGTTGATGCCGAGCCTGAAATAGAGCCGCGGCATGACGCGTGCCAGCCTGCTTTTGCGGCGGGCATGCTCCCTGGTTTTTTCCACCATCTTCAGGATGGATTCCTGTTGAATCTCGGCAAGCGTCTTGCGATGCGGATTATCAAAGATAATATAGGTGAGAACCTGCTGCTTTCCCGGCAGCATGAAGGCATTGGAAAGGTAAATGCCCTCAATCTGGTAGACGCTGCGCCCCAGCACCACCTGGTTGTAGGCGGGGTTTTCGTCGATGGCCATGGCGACCAGCTTATTGAGCACATGGGCAAAAGTAATTTTGCGGCCATAGCGCTCGGAAGCCTCCTGGCACAGGGCAAGACACGGCTCCATATCAAGCGGGTAGACGACCCCGGCGGTAGGGTCGCAGGAGCGGGCAAGCGCGCTCATGATGTCGAGCCTCAAATCGCCGAGCTCCTGCGGCGAAAGCCTGCGCATGCGCAGTTCTTTTTTTGCGGGTGATTGCATTGCTGCACCGTATCCTGTGGTTGTAGATTCTCCTTAACACAAAAAGAGCTTTAAATCCACTGCATCCCCGACTTTAAAAGCTGCATGACGGGCACATGCTGGTGGGCAGTCATGTACTGATAAATGTTCGCCATCCCGCGAGGAGCGCTCCGGGCCGCAGCTCAAGGGCGCCCACAGCCTCGGCAACGGGCGTGAATCCGCAGTGGCTGCAGAGAACCGTTCCGCGGCTTTTTGCGTAGCAGCCCTGCGTGATCGTGCCGTCGGGGTCGACGTTTATGAGAATATCCTCGCGGCAGGTCCAGGTATTGCCGATCATGGCGCGCAGCCTGCCGGTTGAATTCAAAATGGGATACCCCTGCCGCTTGAGTGCAATGGCGGTTTGCATGGCTTCACGACGCTCGGATTCCGTAAGCCCGAGTTTTTCCTCGCCCTGCCCGTAGGGGTAAAAAAACTGCAGGGTCAGTCCGCGCACGGAAGCAATCCCTGCCAGCAGGTCCAGAAGCCCTTTGAGTTCAAGCCGGTTTTCGCGGTTGATGGTATGGTGGACGAGAATTTTGCCATGCCGCGTCTTCTCAAGATTGTGCCTGATGCGGGCAAAGGAGGAGCTGCGCAGCCGGTCATGGGTTTCGGGAAGCCCGTCAATGCTCACCCAGACAACATGGGCGGGCAGGTCAAGGTCCAGGGTGCCGTTGGTGGTTACGGCAACTCGCAGAAAAAGTTTTTTCGCAAGCTCAATGAGATCATGCACCCTGCGGTCGCCATCGCGCCACAGCAGCGGCTCGCCCCCTTCGAAAACAATCATGCGGCAGCCCGACAGGGAAAGCTCATGCAGGCAGCGGGCTGCAGTGTCCCAGCCCATATGTCCGCCCGGCTCCTCGGCACGCTGATGGAAGGGGCAGGCCCGGCAGGCAAGGTTGCAGCGATAGGTGAGCTTGAAACTTGCAAGCAGGGGTACTGGCTGCCCGAGTATCCGGGTGCGCAGAAAAAAATCGGCGAGGTTTATCATCCAGTGCATAACCGAAGCGCTTTGCGCACACATACGTCAGGGGAGAAAACGGCCGGCCAGTGCATTTTCAAAACAGCATGTCTCCGGCGCACAATAAAAAAAGCGCCTGAAGGCTGTACCGCCCGTCAGGCGCACATGCAGGCCGGCAACAGGGTGTCAGCCCTTGTCCTGCGGCGGCTCGGCCGGAGGCTTATCCTCGCCCCGCAGCTTTTTTTCAAAGGTGTTGAGCAGGTCTGCGGTTTTGGCGCGCAGACTCTCTGTGGTGATTCCCAGCTCTTCAATCTTATTTTTCATTTCATCGATGGAGCCCCCGCTTCGCTGATAGGCAATGCAGGCCACAATGAGCGCTGCAATAGAAATAAAAAGCGACACGTAATTCATGATGATACCCCCTGCAAAAAAATGGTTTTTAGTGTGCCTCAGGCAACGATGCCCCGGGCATGCCCGGGCATTTTTCCCTGCGGTTTTTTCGCCGGTTATTTAAATATGAAAGAAACAACCCGATGACAATGCCGGAAAAAAGAGCTGAAAGAAGCATCAGCGAAACAGACATGGAAACGGTCCACATAAGAAACCGCACATCCGCAACCACCGTATTCTGAAACGTGAATAGAGCGACAAGGGCTAAAAGTATCAATATGCAGATGATTTTAAAGCTGTTCATGATTTTTCGCGCCTTGAGTTTTTTAACACTTTAATAAAATATAATCTATTACATGCAGATTGCAACACCTTTTGTTGCGCCCGTGCTCAGAAATCATCCCCCCGTATATCCAGGAAAAAAAAACCAGTGACAAAATCAAGCATTTCATAAATCTCCAGTGCAGGATAGATACCGACCACGCCCGCCTGCACTTCTAACCCGAGTTCCAGGGGGTCCACCACGGGAGCACAAGGACCCTGGTTGGTTAGATCAACAACGCTTACCTTCACGCCGCCGTGGTTTTCAATGCCGAAGGGCCAGGGAATGCCCCACCCTTTGCCGCGGCTGCCCCGAAGGCCTGCATATACCGTAGCATGACTGCCGACAAACACATCGGCAAACTCCGTAGCCCGGGCGCCGGCCGACAAACCGGGGCCAACGCGAACGCGCAGTCGCACTATATCCAGCAGGTCAAAAATCCTGTTGGGGATATAAAAGACAATGGGCTGCACGATTCCCGTAAGACCCATGGCCAGAGGCTGCTTTACACCTTTTTGCTCTGATGATGGAGCGCGGGCTGTTTCCGCCTCCGCAGTGGCAGCACACAACAACACCGCTGCCAGAACACAAACTGCTGCACATTTCATATCTGTGTCTCCTTATGCCTGCAATCCATTGAGCTGTGCTTTTTGGCTAGCAGGCTGTTGAAAAACGCCCATCTGCTTCGTTGCGCTCATCCTGCTTCACTGCAGCGTACGAAAAGTACGCCTCATTTCGCATGATTTCGCGCGCCTTGCATCTGAGCATTTTTGAACAGCCCGTATGGATTGACTTTTTCAACAACCTGCTAGAGCAATTTACCTACATGCTCCCGTGCTCCACCCGTTCAACCACAACAAAGCTTGAGTATCCCGGCCAGCAAGGCATTTTTCCGGCATGCGCTCAAAGTGGATTATTTCTTTCAGGAAACCAGAGAGAGAACCGGCCTGACAGACACCGGCACGGTAGCTGCCGCGCCACCGGTTCGGCAGGCTCCTACATTATGGAAGCTCGATCAATTTCTTTTCGGAATCGATCCACTATTTTTTTTATTTTTCGGGAATTTTCATCAGACATGTTGACGAATTGAATGCCCATGCCCTTGGGCATGGAAGCTTTTTTGCTGCCCTTGACAAAAGCCCAGACCACTCTGCCGTCAACCTCAATCTCTTCAGTCTCTTCCGGAAGCCGCATGCGCAGCAGAACTGGCGAATCAAGCGGCAGCGGATTATCTGTGCGAATAAAAAGTCCGCCATTGGTAATATTGGGCATATAGACCTTTATAAAAGATCCATATTCCTTGAACATGATCTCGATGCGGACCGGTTCAGAACTATCGCCTTTTTTATTTTCTGCCATATGCCCTCCCTTTATTTGACAGTAAAATAATAAATAAATTTAATAATTCTGTCAATTTTTTTATAAAATGCTTACGGCCGGATAAAATGCGCTTGCGTTTTTGCCTGATGTCACAGGCCCATAAGCTCAGAATAGTCTTGCAGAAGCAGCGTATCGGCCGATTTGATCCGCTGGGCGCGCATTTTGATACAATGCTCCCGGCCGGCAATAAAAAGGCTGGCCATCTTCAGCTTGCGCGAAGAAGCCCCTGACTGCAGCAGCAGCAGATAGCCCATGGTAATATCGCAGGCCATGTCGACCAGGTCCCGGCTGCACAGATCCATGCGCTGAGCGTCCGCGGCCGCGTTGAGCACTTCGACCGACTGCTGCAGAAGCTCACGGCTGTGCTGCAAACGTTTGGCAAGAGCGGCCTGGGGCTTGTCAAACTGCGCTGCGGCAAGTTCCTCGAAATACTTTTCCATGGTGCCGCTCAGTATGCCGCGAAATGCGCTCATGATCTGCAGCTGCGAGGTGCCCTCATAGATGGTCGTGATGCGGGCGTCGCGGTAATATTTTTCAACGGGATAGTCGCGCATATAGCCGCTGCCGCCAAGCACCTGCATGGCCGTGCTGGTGACGCGGATACTCATCTCGGAGCAGTAGTATTTGTCAAGGGAGGTCAGCAGCATCAGGCTGCGCTCATAGCGTTTGGCATCCTTTTTGAGCTGTTTTTTCTCATCAGCTGCAAGCCCGGAAGCTGCAAGCCGCTTGGCGGTGCCCAGTGCCAGATCCATGACCCGGGCGGTCTCATAGGTAAGGCTGCGCGCGGCTTCAATCTCCATCTGCATGTCCACAAGCATCGCGGCAACGGCAGGCAGCTGCTCGATGCGCCGGCCATACTGCTTGCGCACGCGGGCATATGCCAGGGCCTCGGAGAATGCGGCCTGCGCAATCCCGACGGCCTGGGCGGCTGTGGCAAGCCGCGCGCCGTTTAAGAGCGAGAGCGCGTAGGTCATCAGGCCCCGCTGCCGATCGCCGATAATAAAGCCTGGCGCGTCATGAAAGACAAGCTCGCAGGTCGGGGAGCTGTGAATGCCCAGCTTGTCCTCGATCCTGCGCACGGTTATGGCGGGGCCGGCCTCGCACAGGAAAAGGCTCAGGCCGAGGCCGTCGGTCGTGCCCTCTTCGGACCGGGCAAGCACCAGCAGCACCTCTGCGCCGCCATTGGTGATGAACCGTTTGACGCCGTTTAAGCGCCACGAGCCGTCGGGCTGCTCTGCGGCCCGCATTTTTACATTCTGCAGATCACTGCCGGCCTCTTCTTCGGTGAGGGCCATGGCTCCCGTGACCCTGCCCCGGGCAAACAGCGGCAGATATTTCTCTTTCAGCTCCTGGCAGGCAAATGTTTCGATGATGCCCGCAATGCCCTGAAGCCCGAAAATATTCTGCAGTCCCGCGTCGGCCCGCGAGATGATCTCAACCAAGATGGTGAAAATGAAGGTCGGCAGGTTCAGCCCGCCATAGCAGCGCGAGATGCAGCAGCCCATGAGCTCAGCCTGCGTGAGCGCCTGCACGCACCGGACAAGGGCCGGGCTGTACGCGGTCGCGCCGCTGCGGATCGTGGTATGCTCATCGTCAAGGGACTTGCTCAAGGGCGCCACGATCCGGGCCGCCATATCGCCTGCCAGGCAGAGCACCCGGCGGTAGTTGTCACGGGCGTCGGCAAGGTCGGCAGGAGCATAGTCAAAGCGGTCATGCTCGCGGAAGCCGTCTTCATACCATGAGATAATGACGTCGAGATCCGTGTTTTCGAAAATGAAGGCGAGATCCTGGTTGTCGGTAAAAAAGTTCATGGCGTTTTCAGTGGCTCAGGTGCCTGTAGGTGTTTAATAGTTTCGGAACGACGTCTTTCACATCGCCGATGATGCCGTAGTGGGCAACGCTGAAAATGGGCGCGTCGGGATCGGTATTGACGGCGATAATTTTGCCCGACTCCTGCATGCCTGCCAGATGCTGCACCGCACCCGATATGCCGCAGGCGATATAGAGCTTGGGCCGGACGCTTATGCCGGTCTGGCCAACCTGATACTCGTGGCCGATGAAGCCCGCATCGACGGCTGCGCGCGTGGCTGCCACCTCGCCCCCGAACGCATGGGCCAGCTGCCGCAGCAGATCGAAGTTTTCCTTCGTGCCCATGCCCGCGCCCCCTGCCACGATAATGCCGGCGGCTTTGAGATTTACTGTGCGCTGGGTCAGTATGCGCTTGAGCACCGTGGTCTTGATGTCACCCTCCTGCACGTCGGGCGGGATGTGCATAATATCGCCCCGTGACGAGCGCACGGGCTGGGGCATCTTCATAATGCCTTCACGGATGGTTGCCATCTGGGGCCGCGTTTCAGGGCTGACGATGGTTGCAATAATATTGCCGCCCCAGGCCGGGCGGATCTGCAGCAGAATATTTGTATACTCCTGCCTGGTTTTGTGGTCGATGTAGGAGCCGATCTTCAAATCGGTGCAGTCAGCGGTGAGCCCCACGCGCAGGGCTGATGCGATGCGGGGCGCAAGGTCCCGGCCCTGCGGCGTTGCGGCCGTGAGAAAAATAGCAGGGCGCTTGCTGCGGATGAGCTTGCACAGGGCCTTGGCATAAATCGCCGAGGAATACGGTTCAAGATGGCGGGACTGCAGCACATAGACCTTCTGGGCTCCGTACATGAGCACCTTTTCGGCAAGCACATCCACTTTGTCACCCGCAAGCACGCCCGCAACGCTCACCTTGAGCACAGCGGCAAGCTCACAGGCTTTGCCGAGCACTTCAAGGGATGGCTCAATAACGTCCCTGCCCTGATGCTGAATATAGACCCAAACTTCGCCGTCCTGCTCCATGGGATATGCTCTGTCAGTCAAAGGTATAGTCTGCTATAAGTTCTTCAAGCAGCAGCCGTATGCCGTCATCACCCGGATCGATCTTTTTAAAATCCCTGCCCGTGAGCACCACGCTCTCAATTTTCTGTACGCGCGTAGGAGAGCCTGCAAGCCCGCACATCGGGGCATCCACGCCGATGGTCCGGGCGCTCCATTCTTCAATAAGCAGCCCGCGGCAGGCAAGCTCGCCCGGGGCTGCGCCGGGGGCAAGCTCCGAAGGCGTCCTGGCGTTTTTAAAGCGCATGATCCGCTTTGCTGAAAACGGTCGCGGCATGTTGGCTGTGCAGCTTACGGTCAGCAGCACCGGGAGCTTTGATTCGGCAAGCTCGCGCCCATCCTCGACTTCGCGCCAGCAGGAGCATTTCAGGTCATCCACCTGATCGATCTGGTCGACATAGGTTATCTGGTTCATATCGAGCTTTTCAGCCACCTGCGGCCCGACCTGGGCCGTATTGCCGTCGATGGCCTGACGGCCGCACAGGACGAGATCGACCGCCCCCAGATGCCTGATGGCCTGGCTGAGAACATAGGATGTTGCAAGGGTATCGGAGCCTGCAAAAATCCGGTCGGTGAGCAGGATTGCGCGGTCTGCGCCCATGTAGAGCGCCTCGCGAAGCACCTCGGCGGCATGGGCCGGCCCCATGGTGAGCACCGTGACCGAAGCGCCGCAGCGGTCCTTAAGATCAAGGGCCATTTCAAGGGCGTTCATGTCCTCGGGGTTGAAAACCGCGGGCAGGGCCGAGCGGTTCAGCGTGCCGTCATCCTTCATGGCATGCGTGGAAACAGCCGTTGTGTCGGGCACCTGTTTGATAAGTACAGCAATGCTGAGCGGCATATATAATAAGCAGTGAATAATTTAAAATTGTTGCTCAGTATAGGCATTGCACAATTGCCTGTCAATACTTAAACCAATGATGTTTAATCGCACCGCTCGCTTTTTTGCCCGGACGCCCCGGCCCACAACTTGCGGCTGATTTTATATTGACACACAATCCCCCTCAGCCTATATTCGCCCCGGCTCAAAGCGGGTTCCTGTCAATTCTCATCATGTCGCCCTTCCTTATATGCTTCGCCTGAAGGCGCGGCGGGTTCAACCTTGCCAGTGCGCAGCGCTCAGTTCTGCATAACACAATAAAGGGGGCTGAACAGCTATTCACCCTGAGGTATCCAAGGGCGACCGGCATTGGCTCATGCTTCGATACCTCAGGGTGAACCGTAAAAGAAGCACCGGAGAAACCGGCCCCTTTATCGTATGATGTTGTACTAAGGTGCTTTATAGTCGATCATCTCAATGTAGCGCTTCGGTGTGCCGGGAGGGCCTTCGGGCCCCTTGTACATGACCATATAGTGCGGTGGTTTGACGGTGTACCACAATTCAAGCTCCGGCAGAATGGTGGCAAAGAATCCATCAATTCCAAATTCAAGTTTGTAGCATTCTATATCGCTACCGTTAATTTTGACTCGTTCCCGATCTTTATTCCTGACGCAAAGGTTGAATTTCCCCCCCCCGCTCCCGCCGTAATACCTGATGCTGATTTTATTTTTTGATTCAAAAGGAAATCCCCTTAATAAATGCGTTAAAGCAACAAAGTGGGGTACTGTAACAGCATCATCCCTGGTGTTAGGTTTCGTGTCCCTGATAATGAGTTTGGAGTCCAGGGTCGCAGCGTCATATTTTTGGATGGTGTGGACAGAGGATACCGTCATATCCTTTCTGTCAATACGAATATAAGTATCCAACGCCGGCGACCGGGAAGAAATTTCGTATAAGGTCTTTTGCCCCTCGCTGATTAAGATAATTTGTTCCTCCATGATTATGGTTTTGCCTTCGCTCTGGCTTCTGTATGTAATTGTTTCACCGTTGGGTATCTCAGGGTCAAGAAACTGAAAGCCCGCCCAACTGATATCACCGATGAGCGCCGGCAGGAAAGCCATCCAGAAGACAAACAGTGTTGAGCGAAAATTCATAGTAACGACCACCTTCATACAGCATATCCAAAAGACGATATTCAGTTAATTATATCCGGCTGTTCATGCACGATGATTTCTCCCTTATATCCGTCGACTGCAACGATGGTACCGTCAATCAGGGAACATGCTCCGTCAATAGAAGTGATGGCAGGGATTTTATATTCACGGGCGAGAATGGAACAGTGGGAAAGAATGCCGCCCGCTTCAGAAATGATCGCGCCAGCTTTAGCAAACAAGGGCGCCAGCCCTATATCTGAATAAGGTATTACGAGAATATCACCCTGATGCATTTTTATATGTTCCTTGATGCCGTTAACGACTTTCACGCGCCCGCAATAATATCCACGAGATGTGGCGATGCCTTTAAAAGAGCTTTTTTTCGAAAGTCCAGCAGGAGGTTCCTGGTCGCCGTAAATAATATTCGGTAGTTCTATATTTTTATATTGGGCGATTTCCTGTTTGCGCCTGGCAATTGCCTTTATGTGCGAGTCGCTAAAAACACCCGAATATGCGATTTCTTTAATTTCATCAAAAAACAGAAGGAAAATGTCCTCTGTTGTTTCAATATATCCTTTTTGTTTATATAAAACGCCCATATTCAAAAACAAATTTCTTAACAGACCATAACTATAGGTATAAAGATAACTGACCGCTTCCTTATATCTTCTGTTTCTTTGAACCTTTTTAAGGGTTATGTGCAGCAGCCATTTTTTGAAAAAGGGGACATGTTTCAGGATATCGATATCCTGATGGGTCGATTGGTTCATTTGATTTTCATAGTTCGCTACAATGTGCAATATTAAAGCCGGGGTCTCCCGCCAGGGCGGGCAGGAGAAGTCATTGCCACTGTCGCTGACATGTCCAAACCGTTCCAAAAAACCGGCCATCTCAGCTTTGAAACCGTCAATACCTTGTAACGGTAAAAAATCATTGTATGAGATCTTTTTTATTTTCTCTTGCTGTACGGGGCTGAGTTTTCTAAATTGTTTATGCAGCCTGTGCAAATGCATGGTGGGGTCAAAATTTTCCAGATCTTTTGCGTCCCCAACCCTCGCCAGAGCTTCAGCATCAAACCCTTGTTGAGCAAGCAGGGTTCTGAGCAGATAGGTGAACACATACAGAATGAGCGGTGTTACAAGGTAGTAATAGCTGATCTCTGCGGTCAGCTTTAATAAGCCTTCAATTTTTTTCAATAGTTGTTTTTCAGTCAACCGGGCAGGATCAGCGGTACCGAAGCCCTTAATTTTAACTTCCATTTCTTTTAAAAAAGGATCCAGCTTTCTGGAAAATCTTATTTTGTCCAAAATGAATAAAAATACTCGCGGCACGAATATAAGGGACCGCAGTCCCGGCCGGTAGTACAGCTTTTTCGAACGATCCATGTCACCGCTGAAAAGCGTATGTAATGTTTTATTTGAAAACCCAAGCTGTTTGAAAATACTTTCGATCACACCGGTATTAAAGTACGCTCGATAATAAAATGCTTTTGCCAGACGAAGGGCATCAAGGTCATTGGGACCGAGCATCTCAGTCAGCATTGCAATCCAGGCGCCGTTAATCAGGGGGATGTTAATCGACCAGACGAGCGGCTTGATGATGCCGGGTAGAAACTCCTTTGAAAAATTATTTGTGTAGACATTAACTGACTGCACTACGGTTATTTCTCGCAATTGCAGCCAGTATAACTCCTGACCATTAAAGCACCATTCGAGATCAAGGGGTTTCCCATAGCGCCGTGAGATCTTTTTTGACTGTCTGACCAGCCGAGCAATAACTTTTCTGGATAGTATGTTTCTGCCGGGTTCTTCCACATACTCATCCTGATCGATAATCCAGCGAAAAGGGGTTCTGCCGCTCTGAAAAAGTCCTTCACCATTATCCTTGACGGCCTCAATAATCGTTTCATTATGGCCGGTCACCGGGTTTCTGGTAAAGACGACTCCGGCGAAAACTGCTGTAACCATCTCCTGAATGATGACAGCCATCAGAAAATCGTTTGATTGTGCGCCCGTTTTATTGATATAGGACCGAACCTGCTCCGAATCCGCTTTTTGCCAGACAGTTTCGATGGCATTCATGACAGCATCGACGCCCTGTACATTCAGCACAGTTGTGAAAAGGCCCGCGTAGGAATACTGGCTGTTGTCCTCGCGGTTCGATGAAGAACGGACAGCAAAGGTTTTATTATTGTTTGCTATTGGAAATAGCGCGTCGCGAACCGCTTTTTTGGTTTCATCGGGATGGGATAAAAAGTTTTTATACGCCTCCCAGGTGCAGATATATGTCTCAGGGATGCTGCACTGAGAATCGCGGAGAAAAAGAAGCGAACGGGCTTTGTTGCCGATTGGGGAATTGCTGGAGCAATCGCTCAGTTTGACAATATACTCAAGTGCCATAAGCCATTCCATCAATTTTATTAATCGTCTGTGATAAAGTATAAATCAAATACAGGTCCTAAGTGTGCCCGGCTTTTCCCCGACCGTAAAGATTTTGCTGCATGGCGGCCATAGTATGCTTAACAACAAGAACCACAGGACAATTGCAGAGACAAACTAATTATAAAACGCACCTGTCACAACGGCCGAACCGTCAAAAACCCCTGTGCGGGTCAGCCGGCAGGGCTCTATGTTCAAGCAGAAAATAAAACGATCAAACCGGGAAAAATATTCGGGAAATCTTTTTAAAACTTCCCATTAACGCCTTTTTGTTTAATGGATCGCTGTTAAAAATTTGATAATAGTTATAGTCATCAAGCTTCAATCTGTTGTTTATAAAAATTGTCAGACTTAAAAATAGGCAGAAGGTTGTAAAGTAAACATCGTTTTCGACGAGGTGAAATATAACCGGCAACAATAAGATGGGTATCGTTTTTATTTTAGGATTGTTTTTTGAGATAAAAACAACAGCAGCCCATACGACGAGTAATAGCATACATGCATAAGGCGACAGAATCAGCAGGCTCCAGACGGCCACCGTAGTTCCCTTACCCCCTTTGCCTTTGAGAAAGATTGAAAAACTGGTGCCCAAAAACGCAAGATATACAAATAGCAGTGTTACGTTCAGATTGCCCTCAAATACATATTTAGCGGTCAGAATGGGAAAGACAGCCTTGGTTATTTCCCCTCCTACCGTAAAAATTCCAACGGCCATGCCACCCGCTTTAAACGCATTGGTGACGCCGATATTGCCGGTGCCTTCTTTGGCCAGGTTTCTTTTTTTGAACAGCCAGGTGGCGATGCATGCATAGGGCAGAGCGCCATAGAGATATGCCGCAATTGCAAAAAGTGTTAATTGCAGGTAGTCCAAATTGGTCCTCATAAGTAAAGTCAAAACCACCTGCACAGCCGGGGGTGGCCTGTTCTCGGTCTGAAAGGGGGCCAATCAAAGACACAGAGCGTTTGCATTGCCTATTCCGGGAAAAAACAAAAATTATTTTTTGGTGCGAATGCCGCACAGCTGTTTCCAAAACAGGACAACCATCGCAACAATTAAAAAAGCAACGACTGACAAAACAATTATATCCTTTGAAACACCTTTTTCCAAAACAATTTTAAATTGATCACCGACGACCGTCATGATTATCACAGAGGGTGCGATACCGATAATGGTTCCCGCAGCATATTTCATGAAGGGTATATGAAAAGCCCCCGCAAGAAGATTGGTCACGGTATAGGGCGCTGCCGGCAGGAGTCGCGAAAAAACAATGGCCAGGAAGCTATGCCGTGAAAGTATTTGTCTGACCTTGTGCAGTCGATTGCCCTGCAGGACAGCAATTGTTTTTTGGTTAAAATAATATCCCAGCATATATAAAACCGTCGCATTGACAAACAAGGCAATCAAAGAATAGCAAAAACCCTCTGCGGGTCCAAAGACAAAAGCTGTTGCGGGAATGAGAATGACAATCGGGAACGCAACAAGCCCGCTAATGGTATATACGAAGACAACTGCCAGACACGCCCGCAGGCGTGAATCAAAAAAAAGGGATGAAGATAAAATATTTTCTATGTCGATCAGCTTTCCCAGTGGGGTGAAACGCCAGGCAAAGGAGAGGAGGATAAGCATGAGTATCATGAATACCCATAGAATCAACCGAACTTTCGTTGCCAGCGAGCTTTCTTTTTCCAACAATGCTTTCATTTGGATTTTTTAAAAAACTCTCGTAGCTGAGAGCACGGTTTGTCTGAATGCACCGGTTTGCTCACGGAATTTTCCATTTCGATTTGCATCGGTTATTCCGCGGCATAAAAACAGAATTCTCCGAAACTCCGGGCCAGAGCATTTCTCAAAAAAATACCGTCATAATTCTGATGAACTTTTGGTGAGAACAGCCCGCGGGGTTCAAGCTATGATCCTCAGAATTCTATATGGACGAGCTTTTCCCCTCATATGACTGCGCCGACCCTGATTATCCCTTTGAAGCCTCTCTGTGATTTGAAAAATCAGGCTTCCCGTGAGGGGTGCATACAAAAACAGCTCTCAAAAAAACCAATCTTATCTACCGGGATGCCCCGCCTTGTAGGCGGGGAGCATCACCTATCGCCACACTATCAGACGATGCAGCGCGCCACAACTTTTTAATCGCATCGCTCGCTTTTTTGCCCGGACGCCCCGGCCCATATCCTGTGGCTGATTTTATATTGACACACAATCCCCCTCAGCCTATATTCGCCCCAGCTCAAAGCGGGTTCCTGTCAATTGCCAAAACAACTCCTGCAATGAAAGGATACGCATGGGAATTTTTTTCGTCTGCAGTGCAGCTTTCTTATGTTTGCTCCTCCTCGCGGCCATTTTATATGTGCGTACAGTACGGTCAGCGGCACAGTCCCTGTACGAACGTTACAACCGTTATGCGCGGCAGGTATTCTCAGAACACTTTGTTTTGCAGCCGGACCGGGTCAGGCCGGAATACCGCACGCTTCATCCGTGGAAAGCCCTCAAGCTGATTAGGATTGCCGTTGAACCCTGTCGCTCAGACAGATTCAGAAGAATCGGCATTGTCGATGCTACCCTGGGGTTTGCGGGAAAGATGTTTACTCTGTGTATCCAGCCTGACTACGGCTATAATCTGCCGGTCTTTGATCTTGAGGTTATCATTATGGGAAGCAGGCGGATTTTTGTCATCGAGTTTATTGATGCTGCCGGTGTATCCGACGATTATAAAGACCTGTGCTACGGCCGGATGAGGGCATTGAAGCTCCGGAGCCCAAAGCTTCAGGAGTTGCCCGTGACCCGGTGGTACCGGGATGTAGTTCCGGATTTCAGCATCCATGCCCGGGCACACTCCGATCAGGATGAGGAGCTTTTTACCCTCTTTCAGCACTATCTTGATGCCTATGTGGATATGGCGAAGCATGCCCCGCCAGCAAGCCAAGAAGTCCGGGCTCAGCTGCGCAGGGGCATGGTGTGGTATACCGATACGCTTATAGAAAAAGGCGGCCCTGCCACAGATGTTTTCAAAATGCTTTTAGGAACGGAAGGAATGAAAGAGTATGTCAGAACGGTCATGTTTTCCATTGACTGAACCGGCTCTGATCATCCTGCTGCCTGGGGGGGTTCAGGCATGGCAGGCCGCAACTTCAGGCATCCTCCAAAATCAAAATAATCAGGCAACACCCCCCTTGCCCCTAATTTTCCAATACCTCAAACAGCTGATGATCGGGTAATTTTTTTCCGATTGTGCCCGACCCCGGATTGACGCCCGCCGACGCGACTGGTAGAATGACCGCATTTTAAAGAGTAGAAAAAAATGCCCGGGTATCAAAAACTCCTGCAAACAGGCGAGCTTGACCGGCGCGCTGAAGCGCTCACGGCGCTTGCCGCTGCCTGCAGGCTCTGCCCGTGGCGCTGCGGCATTAACAGGCTCAGGGGCGAAAGGGGCCGCTGCAAAGCCGGTCCTTCGGTGCGTGTTGCAAAGGCCCTTGCCCATTTCGGGGAGGAGCCCGTCATAACAGGCTCTCGTGGCTCAGGCACTGTTTTTTTTGCGCACTGCAACCTCCTGTGCTGCTTCTGCCAGAACTGGCAGATCAGCCACGAGGGGCTGGGCACGGACATGACCGTTGAGCAGCTTGCAGCCCTCATGTACATGCTTCAGCAGCAGGGCTGCCACAACATAAATCTTGTGTCAGCCGCGCATTTCATGCCCTGGGTCGTGCAGGCCCTTGGCCTGGCAGCGGCCCGGGGGCTGACGCTTCCGGTTGTGTACAACTCAAACGGGTATGAAGATGTTGAGATGCTCGGGCTTCTGGATGGCATAGTGGATATCTATCTGCCCGATGCCAAATACGGGGATGACGGCTGCGCTGAAAAATATTCGGCAGCCCGCAGCTATCATGAGGTTAATTTTGCAGCCCTTGACGAGATGTTCCGGCAGGCGGGCTACCTCGAGCTGGATGACGCGGGAATCGCCCGCAAAGGGCTTATCGTGCGGCACCTCGTGCTGCCCGCCGCTCTGGCAGAAACCGAGGCCATACTGCGCAGGCTCAAACACCATTTCGGCCGCTATCTCAGCATAAGCCTTATGGGCCAGTACCGGCCCTGCTACCGGGCCGATTGCTTCACGGAGCTTCAGGCGCAGACCCCGCCGCAGGAGTATGCCGCAGCTGTTGCCATGTTTGAAGAGCTTGGTTTTGAAAACGGCTGGACGCAGCAGCACGACGGGCTTGACGGCAGCTTCGTGCCCGATTTCAGAAAGAAGGATTCATGGCGTTGAATTGGTAACCGCTCAGATACGGCAGAGCTCAAAAAATACGGCTATTTTCTCAGTGCTTCTGTGGTAAAGGATTGCCATGCAAAAAATATTTCTCTTAAGTCTTGGCTGCGCCAAAAATCTCGTGGACAGTGAAGTGATGCTGGGCGTGCTTGACCGCGCAGGATTTGCCCTGACAGCGGACCGGGATGCAGCCGAGATCATTATTGTCAATACCTGCGCCTTCATCGAGGACTCCACCCGTGAGGCAATCAGCACCATCCTTGATGTTGCCCGGTGCAAGCAGACCGGCTGCTGCCGCCATCTGGTCGTCTGCGGCTGCCTGCCCCAGCGCTACAAAGACGGGCTGCCTGCGGAGCTGCCCGAGGTTGATCTGTTTCTGGGCACCGGCGAATTTGACCGCATCGATAAACACCTGCACAGGCTCATTGCAGGCAGGCAGACGCCGCGCCTGTACAGCAGCCGCCCAACGCTGCTCATGGGCGCCGCAACGCCCCGCGCAGTATCAACGCCTGCGGGCAGCGCCTATCTGAAAATTGCCGAAGGCTGCTCGCATCGCTGCACGTACTGCACCATACCCCTGATACGCGGGCCGTACCGGGCCCGGTCGCAGCGCTCCATCCTTCAGGAGGCACAGTATCTGGCAGGCCAGGGTGTTAAAGAAATAAATCTCATCGCGCAGGACACGACGCGCTACGATGATCTTGCGGGCCTGCTGCGCCGGCTTGCCCGCATCAACGGCATAGCCTGGCTGCGGCTCCTGTACGGGCATCCTGCAAGCCTGAACCCCGAGGTGCTGGCCGTAATGGCCGGTGAGGAGAAAATATGCCGCTATCTTGACCTGCCGCTGCAGCATATCGCCGATCCGGTACTCAAGCGCATGGGCCGGAAAGTGACCCGCACGCAGACCGAAAAGCTTCTTGCGTGCATGCGCGGCCTTGTGCCTGATATCGCGCTGCGAACGACTTTCATCGTGGGGTTTCCAGGCGAGACGAATGCAGATTTCGAGCAGCTTATGGAGTTTGCGGGGCAGGCCCGCTTTGACCACCTTGGCGCGTTCATGTACAGCGATGAGGACGGCACGCCTGCAGCCCGGCTCCCGCACAAAGTGCCTGAGGCGGTAAAGCGCCAACGCCGCCACCGCCTCATGAGCTTGCAGCGGCTCATATCGCGGGAAAAGCTTGCGGCCTGCAAGGGAAAAGAGCTTGCCGTGCTGGTTGAAGGCCCCGCAGCAAACAGCCGGTATGCTGTGCAGGCGCGCACCGGGTTTCAGGCGCCCGAGGTCGATGGCGTGGTGCTGCTGCAGGAGCCGCTCCCGGCAGGCTCCATGGCGCGGGTAAAAATAACACGGGCCCTCACCTATGATTTAGCAGGCAAAACCGTTTGCCATGATGCGTGAATATGCTAGTATGCACGCTTGTTTAAAAAGCACTGCATAAAAAGGAGCAGCCTCGTGTCAGCACCACCAAAGACAATTATTATCGGCCTTGACGGCGGCACATTCACCGTTCTGAAGCCCCTTATGGACAAGGGCTTATTGCCCACCCTGAAGAAAATTGCCGACAACGGCGTGTGGGGAGAGCTTGAAAGCACCATACCGCCGCTCACCGGGCCGGCCTGGGCCAGTTTCCAGACAGGTGTTAACCCCGGCCGCCACGGCCTGTACGATTTTGTGGTCATGGACTCCCGCACGGGCAAGGAGTCGCCCATCAATCACAGCCTCATCAGTGGCCGCTCGTTCTGGCAGTACGCAAGCGATGCGGGTAGAACCTGCCTGATTCTGAATGTTCCGGTCACCTATCCGCCCACACCGGTCAAGGGAGCGCTCATCACGGACTTTCTCACGCCGTCGGGCAAACGCAACTTCATGCAGCCCCTTGACCTTGTGGAGGAAATCGAGAAAAAATTCGGCCCCTATCCGCTCAATATGCATGTGCCGGCATTTGCGCCCAACCTCTCGGACGCCAATACCGAGGAGTTTCTCAAGGAGCTCAACGAGGTGATGGCCTACAAGTTCAATGTTGCCCACTATCTGCAGGACAAGTACGACTCAGACCTCATGGTGCTGCATGTATATGAGACCGACCGGCTGCAGCATGAACTGTGGCATTATTTTAACCGGGACCACCGGCAGTTCACGAAAGAAAAAAACGACGCATTCTACGACAAAATCATTCTGTTCTATCAGCATGTCGACAGCCAGATTGCACGCCTCATCGACCATATTGGCCATGACAGCAATGTAATCATCATATCGGATCACGGCTTCGGGCCGTCAAACTGGCTTGTTGACATCAATGCCGTTTTCCTGAAAGCCGGGCTCATCACCATCAAAAAAAACATGCTCTCGCAGCTTCGGTACCTGCTCTGGAAATGCGGCATAACATTTGAGCTTGCCTTCCGCCTGTTCGTCAAGCCCGCACTCAGATATTTCTGGAAGTTTTATAAAGACACGGCCTATGACGATTTTCTGCAGTTCATCACCAAGGGGTCCATGAAGGCGCTTCTCAGTGAGTCCGACATCGACTGGAAGCGCACCAAGGCCGTGGGCAAATACTTCAACGGCGCCATCTTCGTCAATCGCAAAGGCGTGCTGCCCCAGGGGTGGCTTGAGAATGAGCAGGAAATAGCGGCTGTGCGGCGCGAGATAGAGACCATTCTGGCGGGGCTGCGCAACCCCGCAACCGGCGAGCTGGTGGGCGGCAGGCTCATCCCCCAGCAGCAGGCTTTTTCTGGTGAATTTGCACACCTCTGTCCCGACTTCACCTATCTTCCCAATGACAATGGCTACCGCGCCGGCACCATGATGGGCTTCTGTTCCAACAAGAGCGTCGCGACAAATTTCATCCAGCCGGGCAACCATACGCTCATGGGCATACTGATGGCCTGCGGCCCGGCGTTCGCCACAGGCAAAAAAGTTGCCGGCGCCCGGTTCATGGACATCGGCCCGACGACCCTGCACGTGATGGGCCACAAGGTGCCCGGCGGGCTTGACGGCAGGGTGCTCACGGAGTTGTTCTCGGACGGGTTTGCCGCATCCCGGCCGGTTCAATACCTGGAAACCCGTGCGAGCAGCAGGCAGGACAATACCTACTCCGAGGACGACCAGCAGAATGTCGTGGAAAAGCTTAAGGGGCTTGGGTATTTATGATTATTGGTAGCGACTCAGGTATCGAGGGTTCAGAAGTCAAAATTGTTTATTGTTCCTTGTTGATCGTTGATCGTTGATTGTTAACGATAAACGATAAATAATTTTAAACTTTGAACCTTGAACAGTTGCGATTATTGAAAGGATGCAGGCATGCAGGCAAAAACAGTTAAGGAAAGCTCGGTTGTCACCTCCATCGTCATGATGCCCGAAGACGCCAATCCGGCGGGCAATGTGCATGGCGGCGTTATTATGAAAAATGTGGATACCACGGCCGGCGTTGCGGCCTTCCGGCATACGCGGTGCAATTCGGTGACAGCCTCCATCGACCGGCTGATATTTCTTTATCCCGTGTTTGTGGGCGACCTGCTCACCCTCAGGGCAAGCCTCAATATGGCCGGCCGGACATCCATGGAAATCGGCGTGCGCGTTGAAGCCGAAAATCTGCTCAGCGGCGAGGTGCGGCACACGGCATCGGCCTACCTCACCTTTGTAGCCCTTGATAAAAGCGGTCGGCCAACCGAAATTCCATCCCTCATTCTTGAAACCGATGAGGAGAAGCGCCGCAACCGGCAGGCCCTTGCCCGGCGAGCAACACGGCTTGCCGAACGCGACCGCGAGGCAAAGCACTGATGCGGGCACACAGGGCGCAGCCTTGCGTCCCTCCCCGCCAGCGGCATGACCGCACGCATGCCTATGCAGAGGCTGAGTACGGTGCCCCATAAACAAGGGAGCACTCCATCATGATGGAAACTCGCCCGGTTTCAGTTGAAGCAGGAACTCCTCGCAGGGCACGCACAGGATACCCTCACGCAAAAGTCGCTCCTTCCCACGATACAGCAGCCAGCGGCGGCTTTCCGGGAAGTCTTCGCCGAAGTTTTTAAGTCCGCGCAGATGCTCCTGCCGCACCTGGTCGGAGTTCTTCACTTCCAGCGCGTGTAAGCCGCCCTCTCCATAGACCACGAAATCCACCTCCACTTTCGAACGTGTCTGCCAGTAATACAATTGATAATTGCCGCCAGAATACTCACACCACGCCCGAAGGTGTTGGGCAACCAGACTCTCCAGCGCAGCGCCATCGATCTCCGACGGAGCATCCAGTGGGCCGGACGGACGGTTGGCGCGGAAAACGCCGGCATCAAAAAAGAAAAACTTCGGATGCGCTGCCAGTTCGCGCTGCGCCCGCCGGGTGAAAACCGGCGCCCGAAAAGCCAGCAAAAGATCCTCGAGTATTTCCAGATAGCCCTCCACCGTCTTGCGGTTTACGTGGCACTCCCGGGCAACGTTGGCCAGGTTGAGCACGGCCCCCTGCGAAAAGCTGATGGCTTCAAGGAAACGGGAAAAGTTTCCGATATTGCGCACCAACCCTTCCATCTGCACTTCTTCCCGCAAATAGAGACCGCTATATGCGCGCAGGATTTCCTCGGGCGCCTTGCCCCCACGCACGATCGGCAGCATGCCGAGGCGCAATGCCTCCTCCAGGTTGAATTGTGGGCCGAGTTCGGCGGCCATGAAGGGATACAGCGTCTTTTGCGCTGCCCGCCCGCCTAAAAGATTCACACCGCCGCGGCGAAGCTTGCGGGCGCTTGAGCCAGTGAATATAAATTGCACACCCCGCTTTTCCTCGATCATCAGATGGACGACTTCCAGCAACACCGGCAGCTTTTGCACTTCATCGACGACCACTTGCAGGACGTCAGGCCGGGCCCCGATCAACTCCCGCAGACGCTCGGGTCGTGCAGATAGCGATCGTAGCGTTTCCGGCTCCAGCAGATCTACCCGGAGCGCCTGTGGAAAAAGCCTCTGGGTTAACCAGGTCTTGCCTGTGCCGCGCGGACCCAACAGGAAGAAGTGGTCAGCAGGAGGTGTGAAAAATCGTGGTATTGATTCCATTTTGCGCCTCAAAATAGCATAAGCGGTGCTATTTTTATAGGATATTTTTCCAAAGTTGGCAACTGAAAAATTAGCAATTATGAATCTTCGTTTTTTGGCGACCGCGAGGCAAAGAAGTACTGATGCGGGCACACGGAGCGAAGCCTTTCGGCCCTCCCCGCCAGCGGCATGACCGTGCGCATGATACAGGGGCAATATTGGAGAAGCCAAAACCGAGTTCAATATTATCACGTAATGTGGACTTTTTTCCGATTTACTTCTACCACCATATATAGAAACTTCTGAGCCATTCTTGTGCTAATAGTGATAGTTGGCTCATCTGCCATATGCCCCCATGTAACACCCTTCATCTTGAGCTGAACTAATTTCAAGTCATTACACTTACAGCAAATTCAGATAAATTCAGGCCAAAAATCAGAGTTTCCCTGATTGAATAAAATTAAGGATGGGTCTACATTAATACATAGTGAGGGCTGTTTTAATATTAGTTATAGGTGCAGGAGCAGCATCTTTGCATAGAAGGGGGGATACTCAATGGCCTCTATAAAGAAAATGCCAAAGAAAATATTAGAGTTGTCTGTTCTCTGTTTTTCACTACTTTTGGTTGTGGCGGTACCAGCATATACTGTTGAATATGAATACACCGAACTGCTGCCGCCGGGTTGGAATAAGGTAATAATTACTGGCATTAATGATGATGGAGTAGTGGTCGGTTTTGGTGATATTGGAACGGGTGCCGAGGTCTTAGACCAAAGGGGATTTATTTATAACAATGGCAAATACACTGAGTTGCTGCCGCCGGGCTGGGCTAATGCAAAGGCTATGGGTATCAATAACCGTAATGAGGTGGTTGGTCAGGGATTTTTGAGTAATAATTACGTGTTGGATAGTCCAGACGATTACCGTGGATTCATCTATAAGGACGGAATATACACGGAGGTATATCCGCCTTGGCCTGATCTTGGTTTAGTTTCCATTCTTGGGATCACTGACAACGGGGAGGTGGTTGGTACTATGACGGCATGGTCCCCCCAACCTCTTTTTTATGATCGAGGGTTCATCTACTGGCAAGGTGAGTACAGGGGTTTTATTAGAAAACCCATATGGATGATCGGATCGCCAGATTTTAAAAGCATCAATAACAACTGTGCGGTAGTGGGGGAGGGGCAGATTTTTTTCTGGCCTTATTCTCCTTTAAATACACGTTGGGGATTTATTTACCGTGGAGGTATATACACTTGGTTGCTGCCACCAGGCCGCTGGTATTCAATTGCTTATGGCATAAATGATCAAGGGGCAGTAGTAGGTAGTGCAGGTAACCCATACTCAGGTAAAGTCACTAAAGGGTTTATTTACCAATATGGTATATACATTTGGGTATTGCCCCCCGGATGGATCTCCGCCGAGGCGTATGCTATCAATAACAACGGGGCAGTGGTAGGTAGGGGCCTAGATGGTACTGGTATAATTAAGTTATTCGTTTACAGCAATGGTACATACACCGAGTTGCTGCCGCCGTGTGTAGGTGTGGGGTATCTACAACACAGTGCTATCAACAACAACGGGGCAGTGGTATTCTCGACGGATGACCCGTACGATAATTGCACAACAGCATTCATTGCTGTACCAAAAAGTAATTGATTCAGATGGATATGGTACAGGGAAGATACAAGTGATAGCTCCAACCATTAAAGTGCAATCCCTAAACGCATAATGATCAAGGATAACTACCGGTTTGCCGTCTATGGTAGCTGAAATTATACATAGTGGATGAATGTTCGTAGTAATAAGTCCTGAAAACTGACGAGCCAAGCGAACATGGCGGGACGAGGTATAAAAACGGATTATCTGCAATTGTCCGAAGGGCAAGAAGTGTCACAACATCTTGTGCCTGTGCCTGCCTACCTAAAACTCCACATTACGGCTCTCTACACGTAACAAAATGATAATTGACAAGCAGAGGTAAGGTGTCATTATCCATCTGATTTTTCTATGGAAATAGAAAAGGAGATGGAAATGCTGCCTATAAACGTTCAATGCCTACCAATCAACATTACTGCATCAAATCTTAGCCAACGGCTAAACAGCCAACCCGGCGCGTCTTCAGCAGGTCCGTTAGGACTACCGTCGGAACCAACTCTTGAGCATAAACATCCTGCCATAGACTTCGAACAACAGAAGAGGCATCGTTGTTTAGAGCGGCTGCTGCTGCATTTGGGCCAGAGTGACCTGCCAGAAAAAGAGGTTGTTAAGCTGTACCTGCAACACAAATACCGTCAGCAGTGCCGTGCCAGTACACTCCAGTTAGTCTATACATCGATTAAGTTTTTCCTGCGTTTTATACAGCAAAAAGGCAAGACAACCCTGCAGGAGGTCACCCGTCAGGATGTAGAGGCCTTTATTGAGGTACAGCAGGACCGTGGGTCCAAGATTACCACGGTAGGACTTCGACTTATGACGCTCAATACATTTTTTCGATTTTTGGTTGATGAAGGCCGGATGCAGGAGAAGGTGCTGTCACACAAGATTCGGCTGAAGCTTCCGGATGTGCTGCCGCGGGCCATAGATCCTGAATGCTTAAAACGGTTGACCGGTTCTATCTCCCATGTCAGAGACCGTGCACTGATCCTGCTTTTGTTGCGTACCGGGATGCGGATCGGGGAGTTGCTCGATACCAGAGTGCAGGATATTGTCATGTCGGAGAAGAAGATTTTGATTTATGAAGCCCGCAAGACCGGCATCGGGCGGGTGGTGTACTTTAGCGACGATGCCCTGCAGGCCCTTGAGCAGTGGCTGCACAAGCGGGATGCCACCCAGCCGTTTTTGTTTTACAGCAAACAAAACCCCAGGCTTACCTATGCCGCAGCCCGTAGTGTTTTTATGAAGCATGTGCGCAAGGCAGGTTTGCCCAGCCAGGGTTATACGCTGCATCGGCTGCGCCACAGTTTTGCCAGCGAACTTCTTAATGCTGGCATGCGGCTGGAGTGCCTCCAGCCGCTTCTGGGACACACGCACATTGAAATGACCCGGCGCTATGCCCGGCTCACGGACAAAAGTCGCGAAGAGGAATACTTCCGTGCCATGGCCATCATTGAGCAGGAGGGCATCGATGGACATTACTAATGCAATCATAGATTACCGGCGTCATTTGAAGCGGCGCAACTGCTCGGCTCACACAATCAAGAGCTACATGAACATGCTGAAGCAGTTTGTCCTGTGGATTGACGTACCCCTTGAGCAGGCAACACGAGATAAGCTGATAGACTATGTGGATTATCTTATCAGCAAAAAAGCAAAGCCCAAAACCATCAACTGTCACATCAGCTGCGTGCGTGCTTTTTATGAGTATCTTGAACGAGAAGAAGCACTGAAGGTGGCAAACCCAGTGCGCAAGGGGTACAGTATGCGATTGCCGCGACCGTTGCCGCGGTTTCTTAATGATGATCAAGTGGTAAAGCTCTTTGAGGTTATCAAGACACGCCGGGATCGGGCGATGTTTATGCTGATGCTCAGAACCGGTTTGCGGGTTGAAGAGGTATCCCGGTTAACTCTGGGAGCCGTTGACCTGAAGGGCAACAAAATATTTGTACATCAGGGCAAAGGCGGCAAGGATCGCGTTGTGTATATCAGCTCGGATGCACACCAGGCACTGGTTGAGTATCTGAGCCACCGGCCGGCGACGCGCTCCAAAGGCCTGTTTCTGGTTGAGAAGGGCACATGCCGGGGCAGCCCCATCTCGGTACGGGGGATTCAAAAACGGATTGAGTATTACAGTAGCAAGGCCGGGTTGAAAGTATCCTGTCACCAGTTGCGTCACACCATGGCTACCCAGCTTCTCAATGCTGATACGGGTCTGTCAACTATACAGGACCTGCTGGGCCACGAACTGATTGCAACGACACAGCGCTACTGCCGGGTATGCAATCTGAAAGTGCAGCGGGACTATCACCGGGCTATGGAGGTTGTTATGCAGAGAACACTGCCTCTGCGGCAATAACCCTGTCAGGTTACGGGCACTAACAATAGTGAATATTAGATGAAACAGTCTTGAAATAGAAAAAAAACTAAACTATAAAAAAAATGTAACCAACCATACTACCTTAGAAAAATCAGCTTTGTTACGTGTAGCGGCTCTCAATATGCACAATTTCAATACGGATAAGAGAGGGCATACCTGCCGTCCTGGGGGCTATGTTTTTCAACTTCCCAGTTGTGTATAGTCTCTCTAAGGAGGTTTACTCTGTCAGCAGGGTCTCAAAATCCGCCTTGTTCTGAGGATAGACCGTCTCGACGATAACCATCGCAGAGAGGAGCAGGCTGCGGGGGTTGCCGATGAAGTCTGTGATCATGTCAGAGACAATGGCCTTATATCGTTCGTAGGGCAGTGAGGTCTTCTCGATTATAGCAAAGATGTCTTCCGGATCCTGCTTGTAGAACCGTTCGAGCTTGAGTTTTATCAGCTCCTCCGGTGTTACCGAGTTCACCACCAGTGCCTTGCCGCGAAAAAGAACGACCTTCGGGGCATGCAGGAAGTCCACGGTTGAAGAGATGGTAACGATATCGACCGGAATACCCTTGCCTGAACATGCCTGCCGAAACGCAGCCGCATCTCCAACATTGGCGATGTCAATATCGGCCGTCGAACGATCGCGGATGCCCTGGAGTATGATTGAGGCCCCGCCGATCGCCGTGACGGAGATCTTCCTTTTTTTCTTCACCAGCAGAGCGTCGATCTGTGCCAGAATCCTGAGCAGGTCTTCGCGCGTCACCGCGCTTTCGTGTTTTGTCTTCCTCATGCTGCCTTCCTGGTGCGCCTTGGGATGCGGTCGCGATAAAAACGCAGCTGAGAGAGCAAAAGCTGCGACAAAACAACCGGCCTCGTCATCTGCCAGTCCCCGAGAAAGATGAATTCCTGAGCCTCGGGGCTTGCTTCATCCAGAAATCGCACGTCACCCAGAAGCGCGCGAAAAAAAGCAGCTCGCTCCTCGATGAGCGAGTGCATCCGAGCATCTTCAAGGAGCTTTATGCGCTGACACTCCAGCAGAGGCAAAGCCTTTTCAGTCAGCTCGTAAAAAAGGCGTCCGCTCCTGTAAGCCTTTCGGGCGAAGCCCCGACGGATAAGCTGACCCAACGCCGCACAGTCATTTTTTACAGCCTCCCGGTGCAGCACTCCGTGGCAGGCGAAACGCCTGATAATGTTTTTATATGATACATTCATAACTCTAATATAGGTTGTTAAATATCTTAAGTCAACTTATTATAGTTAACTTAATAAAAAGAAAAAAGGGGGGGGCAGTAGTCGTATCTTCAATAGTCAAGGTTTTGGTGAAAGTCCGCATGGGTGCATATGCAGAGGCTTGGCAGCCCGGAGCACTCACGCTTCCGGATATGTCTTGAAGTAATGCCCCAGAAGATCCCGGCGGCCGATAATGCCCACCACCCGGTGACGCGCGTCCACCACGGGAATGCTGCGCAGCTTGCGTGTCTGCAGCAGGCGTATTGCCTTATCGATCGTGCAGTTTTCAGGCACGCTCACTACCTCCATGGTGGCAACCTCCCGTACCCGCCGGTGCAGATTTGATTTAAAGATCAGGTCTGTCTGCGAAATAATGCCCACAAGCCTTTTGCCATCGCTGACCACCGGCAGCACATCCACGGCATTGTCCAGAAGAAGCTGCACAGCCTGCCTGCAGGAATCATCGGCATGCACGGTTATAACAGTGCGGTTCATCGCCTCTGCGACTTTGATATTGGCCGTGGGATGATAGCGTTTCAGTTCCAGAATCATTTCAACCTGCGGGCTGTCGGTAAAGGTCAGAAGCTCAAAACCGCACTTGTTGTAGAGATGGAGTGCTATGAAATTGGTCTTGTCCACGGACAGCCAGATTTTTGCAAAGCCGAGCTCATACCCCAGCTGGATGACGCAGCGCATCATCTGCGTGCCGATGCCGCTTTTCTGAAACGGACGTGCCACGACGATAAGCAGCTCGCATACCTTTTTCTGCATGGGAAACAGCACCGCATGACCGATCACCTGCCCGTCAAATGAGAGGGCAATAAGGCTTATGGTGCCTGTGGTGATCCGGTGCACCCATGCGACGCACTCGTTGTCATCCACGGGCGGCACGCCGCCGATAGATCCTCGCGGGCTGTAGGCACGATACATCTGCGAGAGCGACTTTAAAAACTGCGGCTCAAAGGTGCGTACGATGACCGGGCCGCCCTTTTTGTCGAGAAAGACATTGGGCGATCGCAGGATGGTCGAGTTGTGTATGTCCGGCAAAGGCTTTGGTTCCATGGCTATGCCCGCAAAAAAAGCCGGGGATTGTGTCCTCAGCTTTTAGTGTAGCACAGAAAATGGTGCAAGGGGCAGGAGTACTGACGCTGCTGTGTCAGCTGCCGCAGCCGCCGCAGCATGAGCCGCAGCTCGGCGCGCAGGCGTCCGTGTCGGGCTTAAGCCCGGTCTCGGCTATGCTGATGTCGAACTCGAGTGTTTTGCCCGCCAGCGGATGATTGCAGTCCATCTTGACGGTTTGCTCGCCTACGGCAACCACCGTGGCGGGCACCGGATTGCCGGCATTGTCCTGCAGATATATCTGCATGCCTTCATCGACCTCCATGCCCTCAGGCACATTGGCCCGCGGAAAATCAAACAGAAAGTCGTCGCTGCGCTCACCATAGGCATGCTCAGGCGCAATGGTAACCGTTTTTTTATCGCCCTGGGCCATGCCCACCACCGCTGCGTCAAAGCCCGGTATCATCTGCCCTGCGCCAACGGTGAATTTCAGCGGCGAACGGCCTTCCGACGAATCGAAAATATCACCACCGGCCAGCCTCCCGGTATAATGCACGGATATGGTGTCGCCTTTTTGTACGATAGTTGCCATGTGTTTCTCCTTCATAATAATCATAATAAGTGTATCTGCCTCTGCCGATGCATCATGGGCATGCCGCAGAGCAGCGCTGCGGGTAATCGAAAAAATTTCCAGCGGGGATCCTGACAAACCGGGAAAAGTGGGGGGTGCGCGGATACCAGCAAGACACTATAATGACTTAAAGCAAACGGTGCGGCCCAATGCCGCTTTATGCTTAAATATGACAGATTACCCGATAATGTCAAGAGCAGATGCGGCATTTCAGCGTGCATTACCGGCAAAGGCCAGTATTTTCAGCAGGTTTTTGGGGTACAAGCTGGAACAGGATTATACCGTCCCACTGCGAAACCGGGAATCCGGCCTTGAGATAATTTTTTTCCATAATAACCCCGCGCTTGATCGATGCATGATACAGATCCCCATCTATCAGCAGGCCTTCATGGCCGACGATGAGACCCTGATCCCAGTTTGCTTTTTTCACGAATGCGATGCCCAGCACCCGGGGAAGCGGGGCAAGCATCTGCGGGGTAAAGCCCCTGCGGGGTATATAAGAGAACACCACCTTTTTCGTCCACAGGCCCAGCCGGTCGCCAAACAGCAGTGAGCCGTCTTTTTTGCGGTTCAGCTCAAGCTCGATTCGGCGAAGCCACTGTGGGTCGTGTACATACGCACCCGTAATTTCGGCAAAGTATTTATTGGCCGGGTCGGTGATGCGGTCTTCGGTAAAATGATAGCGCTCTGCAAAGCCGACCGTGCCGCCGCGGTAGTGCAGCAGGCGCATATGCTCCCGGGCCTCAGCTGTGCAGCGGCTGCCCGCAAAAGCCTCGATATACAAAATATACATGGTGCAGTTGGTGGCGCGGTAGGGAAGCCAGTCCGCGATTTCACTGGTGAGCGGATCGGCGACATAGGGCGCGCCCAGGTACAGCTGCGCCAGGGCCTTCACCCTGTCGTCAAATACCGGGAACCGGCGGTGCAGTTCAGGCAGCAAAGCATCCAGCTCCTTGTCCGTGCACCGCTGCACCCGTACCTGCTGCAGAAGCCCGTCAGCGGAAAAACCCCGGAGCTGTGCTGCATCAAAACACCATGCCGCCGGGCACAAGTACAGCAGCAGACAGGCTGCTGCGGCAGTCACACGCTTCATATCTCCTCCTTATGTGGCACTCAACTTGACTGACTTTCAATAAGGCATAAATAATTTAAATAGTTGCTCTGTGTAGCCAGCGCTCTCACAAGGGTAGGGAGAGCCGCAAGGGCTGAGCGAATGAAGGCGTATGCATAAAATAAGAGCTTCTGTTATGAGCACGTAGCCCGCAGCAAGCGACCTGCCCTTGTGAGCGTATGCAACGTATTTTAAAAAATCAGTCAAGTTGAGCAGGCTACTACTATGCCATATTCCCCGGATGAAGTCATTGCCTGCTTGTGCAGAACATTTTAAACAAAGCATCATACGGGCAACAGGTAAAAATCCGGGCGCGTGTCAGGCTTTTCCGCCCAGTGAGCGGCGCGTGAAGGCAAACACTGCGCAGTAGAGCAGGGCAGCCACGGCAAAGAGGCTTTTAGGAATGCTTATATGCATGATGAGGGCGGGCAGAAAGGGGCCTGCGATACTGCCAAGGCCGTAGCAGAACGCGGTCATGGCATTACCGCGGGGCAGCTCGGCTGCGGACAGCACATCGGCAAGCAGTCCCACAGCCAGCGGATACAGCACGCCGACGGCAGCTCCGCCAAGGGCCAGCACCGCGGTCAGGTACATGGTAGGAGGCATGAGCGTGACGACAAAAAAACTCGCGGCGCCAAGTCCGTAGGTGATAAGCAGCACTTTTTTAAGGCCGATGCGGTCTCCGAGCATGCCCATGAGCGGCGCAAACCCGCCATGGCCGAACATGAAGAAAAACAGCAGCACGCTTGTCTGCATTTCGGTGAACCCATCGCGCAGGGCATACACGGGGATAAGCGCGATCAGCGCCCCTTCCATGAAGCCCGCCATAAGCATGGCAACAACCGACAGGCGTATGCGGCGTATGAAGTTAAAATCAAGCTTGTAGTGCTGCGGTGTTTCGGGCATGGCCGGAATGGCGCGGTACATGACCCCTGCCATAACAAGGGAAACAATGCCCGCCACGAAAAACGGCAGTCCGCGGCCGAACTGCAGCAGCCACAGCCCCGCAGGACCGAGCATGAGGCTCAAGGAAAAGGCGAAACCATACAGGCCCAGGTTGCGGCCACGGTTTTTATCGGTGCTCACGCGGTTGATAAGGGTTTCGCAGGAAATGAATGTGAGGGCGAAGAATACTCCCATCACAAACCGCAGCACAAACCACATGGGCAGGCTGAAGAGCATGCCCATGGCCGCAATGGAAAAGGCCGACACAGCAAGCCCAGTGGCGAGCGTGCGCCGGATGCCAAACAGCTCGATGCAGCGACCGGCAAGGGGCGAGCCAAGGGCAATGCCTGCAAACATGGCTGTAGCCGTAAGGCCGATAAGCGGCGTTGCCACATGCAGCTCTTCGAGAATAACCGACGAGACGGGCAACACCACGCCGAAGCCGAAGCCCGTTGCAAATGTTGCAAGCAGCACAAAGGGCAGCTGAGTGCCGGCGGGGCGCATGGCTTCTTACGGCGCAAATTCTGTTTTTGAGACCGCCTCTGATTTCACGCGGTCCAGCAGCTCGGCAAGCACGGGCTTGACATTTTCTCGTATATCCCCTGCTACGACGATGAACAGCAGATCATCGCCCGGCTTGAGCCGGCCCTGGCATGCTTCAATCAGCACGCGGTGAATACCTGGCTTGTTTTCATATTCGGCGCGCAGCTGCTCGATGCGCCTGCGGTCGGGCCGCACCTCGATTTCGGCCACGGCAGCGCCGTCCTTGCGCGACCAGCCGCGCACCACGCCGTTATGCACCAGTATCATGCCCACTTTTTCGGAAAATCCGGGCTCCTGCTTCAGCTGCGCAATGGTTTTGCTGATATCCATAGATCTCCTTTATGGCTGCTATCTGTTGAAACACCTGCTACAATAAACAAGTACGGGAAACTTGACAACCTCTAATATGCAGCTTCCGGCAAGATTGCTTTTGACATGGATATTGAGCCTGTCCTATACTTTTCCCGGCAGAGACAAACGAAAGATTAAAGCTGCCATGAAAAAATACGAGCTTTTTGATCACACGGCAGACATGGGCCTGCGCGTGTACGGCTCGAGCCTTGCCGGCCTTTTTGAGAATGCCGGTTTTGCTCTGTTTGACGTGCTGACCGATACGGCCCGTGTGAAGCCGCGGCAGACGCGACACTTCGAGCTGCGGCGCGACAATGTGGAAGAGCTGCTGGTGGAATGGCTCGGCAGCCTGCTGTATGCCTTTGATACAGGGGGGCTTCTGTTTAGCCGATTTTGCGTCGAGCATATTGACGATCTCTGGCTTGTGGCAACCGCGAGCGGCGAGCCCTTTGAGCCGGGCTGTCACGAAATAAAAACCAGGCTGAAGGCGGTGACCTATCACGGTCTGTCGATCAGGCAGGAAAACGGCCTGTGGCAGGCAACCGTGGTGATGGATGTGTGATGCAGGCAGGGCGAGGCTGAAGGCTCTGCACTACATAACAGGACGCAGGAACTATGACGCAGGATCACAAAAAACCAGGGGACCAGCTTACAGAACATATTGGCTCCATTCGCGACCGCGTGGCCGAGCTTGAGGCCCGCGACAATCAGCCGCAGATCACGCAGGCGCTGCAGCATGCTGAGCCGGATTACCGCCTTATCGTGCAGAGCGTCAACAGCATCATCCTGTGCATGGACATGGACGGCACCGTGCTGTTCATAAACGATTTCGCCCTGGGGTTTTTCGGCTACCGCGCAGACGAGCTGCTCGGGAAAAACGTTGTCGGCACCATCGTCCCCCAAACCGACACTGCGGGCCGCGATCTCGCAGCCATGATCAGCGACATCGGCAGGCATCCCGAGCAGTACGTCAAAAATGAAAACGAAAACATCTGCCGCAGCGGCCGCCGTGTCTGGGTGTCCTGGACCAATAAGGCCGTGTATAGCCCCGAGGGCGAGTTGCGGGAGATACTCTGCGTCGGCAGCGACAGCACGGCCAGGCGCCGGGCGGAAAAAGCTCTTGAACAGCGCACCAGGGAACTTGACGAACGCGTTAAGGAGCTCAACTGCCTGTACGATATTTCACGGCTTCTGAACCAGACCGATGCCGGTTTCGATCAGATCATGCAGGCTGTGGCCAGGCTGCTGCCCGGCGGCTTCACGTGGGCAGATATGGCCTGCGCCAGGGTGACGATAGGCGCCCGGGAATTTGTCTCCGAGCGCTATCAGGAGACCAGCTGGCGGTTTGTGTGCCCCATCGCTGCAGGCGGCATGCGCCGGGGCTCAATGACGATCAACTACCTGCAGAAAATTTTCCTTGAAGACGGGGAAGAGCTTTTTTCTGTTGAGGAAAAAAACCTCGTCAGCGCCATCGCAGAGATGGTCGGGCATTTTGTTGCGCGGTGGGAAACAGAGCAGGCTCTCAGTGAAAGCGAGCTTAAATATAAAACCCTTTTTGAAAGCCTGCCGCAAAAAATATTTTACAAGGATGCGGCCTCTGTCTACATCTCCTGCAACAGCAAGTATGCCGCCGAACTGGGCATAACCCCGGATGCCATAACAGGCAAGACCGACCATGATTTTTACCCTGAAGACCTGGCCGATAAGTACCGGCAGGACGACCGCCGCATTATCGAAACGGGCAATATGCTCGACATGGAAGAAACCAGCATGCGCGACGGCCGGGAGATCGACATTCATACCATTAAAACGCCGGTCTGCGACGAAAGCGGCAGGCGCATCGGCATACTGGGCATTTTCCGGGACATCACCGAGCGCAAGCGCATGGAGCGTGAAAAGCTGCTCATTGAATCGACCCTTCAGTGCAATCAGGCTGAGCTCAGTCAAAAAAACGAAATCAGCGAATTGCTGCTGAGCACCCGCGATCTGCATGAAATACTGCATATGATTCTTATTGCCGCCACAGCCAATATCGCCCTGGGCTTCAACCGTGCATTTCTTTTTCTCATGAAAGAAGATGAAAATTTTTTGCAGGGCATGGTAGCCACCGGCGCTCTTACCCTTGATGAGGCCTACGAGACCTGGGGGCGCATGGCTCAGGAGCCCCAAACACTTACCGAGCTTTTTCAATCCCACAAACGTGATATCTCCGACCATGATGCAGCCATCACGAGCCTTGTGCGGCAGATAAAAATTCCGCTCACCGCCCAGGACAGCATCTTCACCCGTGCCGTGTTCCGGCAGCAGTCATTCAATATGCTGCACACCGGCGACCTGTGCGTATTTGACCGCAGCGTGCTCGGGTGCCTGGGGGGCGTGCCGTTCGTACTTGTGCCGCTCATCTCCCGCGGCCGCACACTGGGCGTGCTCATCGCCGATAATTTCGTCACAGGCAAAACCATCGGGCAGGATGATGTGGTGCGGCTGGGGGCTTTTGCCAATCACGCCAGCCTGGCCATAGAAAACTCACGCCTGTATGAACGCCTGAAAGAAAAAGTCGGTGAGCTCAGCCGGGCCAACGAAGAGCTGAGCGCCAACCGCGACAAGCTGATACGCTATGAACGGCTGTCGGTGGTTGGCGAAATGGCTGCAAAAATAGCCCATGATATCCGCAACCCCATGACCGCCATCGGCGGATTCGCGCGGCGCATGCTTAAAAAAAATATGGGCGACGGCATCAGCGGCAATTACCTGCAGATTATTGTCCAGGAGGTGGACCGCCTGGAAAAAATACTCGGGGATATTTTAAGCTTCAGCAAGCCTTCTGCACCGCAGTTCAGGGCAACTGACCTTAACCGGCTTATCAGCGAGACCTATGCGATGATGGCCCTTGAACTGGAACAGCATCAGGTACAGGTCGTGAAACAATTTGGCCCCGGCGTTCCGTCCATGCTGCTTGACAGGGACCAGATGGAGCGTGTCCTGATCAACCTGATTAAAAACGCCATCGAGGCCATGCCCGGCGGCGGCACTCTTACCGCAACAACCACCCTGCAGGGACAGTGGGTGCGGATTGAAACTGCCGATACGGGCCAGGGTATAGCCGACGAGGATATTGACAGAATATTCGAGCCGTTCTTTACCAGCAAAGCCACGGGCTCGGGGCTCGGGCTAACGCTTGCAGCGCAGATCATCAGCAGCCACGGCGGCTCCATGGATGTTTTCCGTCATGAACCCTGCGGCACCGCGGTCATTATCCATATGCCGATTCTGAGATCTGCCGGGAGAGAGCCTTTGTAAATATTCCGGTGCAGAGTGTGGTCCGGCCTGGAATTCCGGGGCCTGCCGGGGCAATTCTCCGGTATTATTTTTCTTGAAATTTTTTTTTTTTGGATATACACCATAATTATATATCCACAGAGAAAACAAAATCATCCCACCACTAATCACACATAAGGAGAGTTTCTATGGCAGACAGAGCAAAACCCATTACCAAGGCGCAGCTGGTTGGCGAGCTGGCCGAAAAAATCGGTGCCACCAAAAAAGATGTGGGCGGCTTTTTTGACACGCTGTCGGACATTGCCTGCAAGGAAACAAAGAAAAAGGGAGAATTTACATTGCCCGGCTTTGGCAAACTGGTTCTGGCAAAGCGCAAGGCGCGCATCGGCAGAAATCCCGCCACAGGCGAAGAGATCAAAATTAAGGCCAAAACGGTCGTAAGGTTCCGCGTGGCCAAAGCCTGTAAGGACGCCATCCTTTAGCCCGAAAAATAACGGGCTGACCGAGGCACAATAAAAAAGGCAGCGCCGGTAGAGGCGCTGCCTTTTTTTATGAAAAAATACTTTTACTTTTTCTTTGTTGCGCAGCCGGCTTTTTTAGCTGTGCAGCATGCTGCTTTCTTTTTTGGTGCTGCCTTTTTAGCTGGTGCTGCCTTTTTTGTTGCCGCCATCATATCCTCCTATAAGGGTTAGTGGTGTTGTTTGCCCGACCTTTGTCAGGGATGTAAAGAAGAATCATTGATGCTCTACGGTCTTCTGTTGTTTTCTGCTGTATTCAAAAAAGGCAGGGTCGTTTGAACGACCCTGCCTTTTTTGTTAAAAACAAGAGGCGGTTATTTTTTCTTCGGTGCTGCTTTTTTCTTCGGTGCTGCTTTTTTCGCTGCTGCCTTCTTCGGTGCTGCTTTCTTTTTTGGTGCTGCTTTCTTTGGTGTCGCCATCGTATTCTCCTATAAGTTTGGTGGTGTTTTTTGTTTTGCTATTGTCAGCTATATGAAGAAGAATGCCTGATGCTCTACGGCCTTCTGTTGTTTTCAGAATTTTTCAAAAAAGGCAGGATCGTTCAGACGACCCTGCCTTCTTTGTAAAAAAACAGATTCAGTTATTTCTTCTTAGCTGCCTTTTTCGGTGCAGCCTTCTTGGTTGCCTTCTTTGCAGGAGCTTTCTTAGTTGCGATCGTTTTCCCCTTTCCTATTGATTTGGGTTTTGGTGGTTTTCCTCCGGATTGCCGGAGGTGTAAAAAAAGGGAGAATGCCTGTATTTTTATAACACTGTCAAAGATCTTCCTTTTATAGTTCTATTCGGCTGCTTTTTGCGTAACTTTACAACAAAATGACGGAGAAGCAAATAAAAAAATCGCATTAAACGAAAAAAAATTCAAAACCCCCTGCTTCATGGTGAAAAAAAGCAAAACAAAACCCCCTTTTTTGGGCAAAAAGGGGGTTTTTCAAGGTATTTGAGAAAGTTACTTTTTCTTCTTGAGTTCTTCCTCAACCATTTGCGAGAAAACCTCTATTGACCGGCCTTTTGGGGCAATACCGTTGATATATATTGTCGGCACAGCCCGGACTCGCGCCTGTCGGCTCGCCTGCAGGTCCTGCTGCATGATGTCCTTCACCGTGGCCCCCGCTATATCTTTCTCGAACTTCTGCATATCCGCGCCCGCAGCCTGCACATGCTTGCGGATTGTTTCGTCGTTGAGCGTGCTGAAGTTGGTGAAAAAAAGTTCGGTAACCTTTTCATACTTATTCTGCTGGGCAGCGGCAAGCGCTGCAAGAGAGGCCTTCTCAGCAAATTTATGCATGGGAAGGGGGTAGTGCTTGATCACAAGCCTCACATCATTGGGATATTTTTTCAGCAGCTCCTGCAGCAGGGGATATATCTTGGCGCAGTAGGGGCACTGATAATCAACGAATGCCGTCACCGTCACCGGTGCCTTCATAGCGCCGATAACGGGTGATTTGCCGACTTCTATAGTGTTAATCAAAGCATATTGAATGACCGCAATTTGTGGCGCATCCTGAGCCGTGAGATAGAAGGTCGATTCATCGGGAGACAGGGCAATACGGGAATAGGCTTTCGTCAGCGGGATACTGTCAGTTACTTTTGCTTCCGGCACCGAATAGACCATGATGCTTTTCTTGCCCAGAATATATACCGTTGAGCCGTCACGGGATAGTGTGATATCCTTGGCAATGTCTTCAATCTGAATGTCCTTGAGCATGTCAAACTTGATCTTGGCATCTGCCCGCGGGGCAGTAGAGACTATCGCGCACAGAGCGCACAGAATCGCACACAGGAACCGGATTTGTTTTTTCATGAACGCTTTCTCCTTAATAATGGTTATTACAATAACTGCCTGTACTGATAATTAAATGATTTTGTCGACCAAAGCAAGTGTTATCATGCGCTGTTGTGCGGTACTGGTGCTGCTGGTATGCGGCGCAGGGTATGCCGACTGCGCTCCGCCAGTGAAGCCATTGCGCAATCAGCGGGAGCATTACCCGCATGTCATTCGCATGGATGAACTGCTGGCTCATGCCCAGAATATGGCCCCTGCAGGCGTCAGCCGGCGGCATGATACATCCGGGCCGCTGCCCGACTATCTTGAGGCTCTGCTTGCCGACGGCAGGCTTTCAATCGGCCTTGGCATCGGCACGGAAGACCTCGGGTCAGTACGGGTGCCTGCTCAGCATGAACAGCGAACCATCAGGCGGCAGATGCGCATCTGCGGCAGGCCAGTGCTTGTGGAAGCCCGGCTCATCCTGACGCGGGAAGAATTCAAGCAGGGGCTTGCGGAGTGCGAAATTCTTTTCGTTACGTCACATTCACGCTTCGGCGCAGGCCCCGTTTTCCTGCTCGACGGCAAGGCATACCCCTTTCAGATGCAGACAACGCCGGGCTACGAAATTATCATGCCCGATGATGAAATCTGCGGCTATCCGGGCAGGGTAAAAAGGCGATTTTACAATAAAGGCAAAAACAAAAGCTACACGGTGTTTGAGCCTGACGGCTCCGATCTTGATACAGCACGGCCCCTGCACGCCTATCAGCTGCTGGTGCTTTCAACCTGCACGAGCCTGAAGCATTTCCGTGACGAGATACAATCTTTTCGCTCCATCTACCCCACCACCGCCATTTTTACCACGCGGGCAGCCTGCATGGACACGGGCATGAACATTTTCATGCGCATGCTTGCGGCAATCTTCCAGGCCCGCCCGCTTCCCGACATTGTGTCGGCCATGAATCAGGAGTACCTGGATGTTGCCGCCCGGCAGGTGCGCAAAGGGTCTGCCTCATGGAAGGCAGTTGAGAAAATGTATACCCTGGGGATACATACATTGCCGTAGGCATTAACTGATAGGAACTTGCTACGGGATGGGTTGAATATAAGAACGAGGGCGATTGTGTGTCAAGATTAATGTCGGCGCAAGATATGGGATGAGGTTTTTGGGGCGGCCTGCGATGAGGTGTTATGTCAACCGGCAAAGTCTATCTATTTTTCCAATAGTTCGGATCGCGGCGCAGATGCATAACCGCCATAATGACGATTCTGCCCGGCTGTTTTCGGAACAGGACACCGAAGGGAAACGTCTTGGTGAGGCACCGGCAAACGTCAAGCTCGACGATTGGGTACAGGTGGGGGTTTAGGTTGATGCGATTGACTGCGTCCTGAACCGAAGCCAGAAACCGTCTGCCAAGGCCAGGTTGCTGCCCTTCATAGTATGCCGCAGCCGCTATCATTTCAGATTCGGCATCGGGATGAAACTTTACGGTCTTCATGCGAGCGCTGCGTATGCCTTGGCGAAAACGGCTCCGGCAGCGCGAAGCTTTACTGCACCCCGGTCCATCTCCGCACAGCGTCGACGAATTTCCTTCTTCCATTTCACCGACGGAGGGGGGGCGTCAGGCACATCAAGACTCTCTATCAATTTCTCGGCCACAAACGCCCGCAGCGCCGGAGGAAGTCCCATTGCGTCCGCCATGACCTTTTCTGCTGTTGGCGCCATAATTTTACTCCTTACTGACTGATAGGAACTGATAGGAACTTGCTACGGGATGGGCAGAATATAGAACGAGGGCGATTGTGTGTCAATCTAAATATGGACGCAAGATATGGGCAGGGGCGTCCGGGCAAAAAATCCGCGGCGTGATTAAATATCTTGCAGCTCGGCGGGCGGTTTGATCTTCGGCGGCGGTCGTTTTTGCATTTCCCACAGCCCCAGGTGCTGCAATATGTGTTTTACTACTTCGGGCTGATCTATGACGCTGATGAACATAGCACGGGCTAACGAATCAAAAGCTCACCTGTGCAACGGCTATAAAAAAAAGAAAAATACTCTAGAGGCAATATGCAATAAATTCAGGCCATGATATTTTCAAGGCTATATCATGCAGTGTGTACCTTTATTACAAAAGCCTGGCCACTGCATATAGTGACCAGGCTTTTATGTTGCTCCAGTTTCAGGTTTACTCTTTTCCCACCATCGGGGCAATCGCTTCAAGAACACTTCTGACTGCAAGCCGAAGCGCCGGGCTGCGCTCAAAGGCGGCATTGATACTTCCGGCATTATTGTAATACGTGCTGATAATTTTTCGGCCAACCGTGCTTTGGACAAGTGAGCTGTCCCGAAAATCTCGCAAATTTTCAAGCCTCGGATTGTCCTCACCCAGAACCTTTTGCGCGGGGCATGGGCCGGCAGGAAGAACACCGATGTTTTTTTCATAGGCATTATCGGCCTCATTGCTCTCGGCGATGCTATTGGCGCTGTCAGCCCTCAAAGTGATCGTATGGGAGCCGGCGCTGAGTTCGCCCAGGGAGTAGTCCTGGATCGCAACATAATAACCTCTCTGCACAGAATCGGAGCGCCACCTTTTGACCTCAACATTATCCACCAGGAGGGAATAATCGAAAGCTGTCGTGATATCCGCCGCACTGTCATTCAGAACAGCCCAGTCCACATAGATGGTATCTGTGGTCGATAAATTTGCGTCATCAGTATTCGTGCCGGTTGTCCTGGACACTACAACGGGCGCGGACCAGCCGGAGGGCTGGTATGGCGCCAGATTCGGCATGGCGGCTGTGGTTGTCGTGGTGCTTGGCTGGACGGTTGTGGTTGCCCCCTCAGTAGCGGACATCGTCGCAAACATCGTCGGGCCTGAATCACTTATTGCGGTTACGCTCACGCCGCTTGCTGAGCCGCTCCAAAGGCTGCTGGCAGGTGAGGAGCTGTCTCCAAATGATCTGTTATTGGCGGAGCCGGGGTAGGCGTCCGCCTCATTGCCTGCATTGATTTTTTGCTCCAGCTCCCATAGGTTGTCGGCCTGCATGAGCGCCACATGATAATGCGTTGATGCGCAGCTTGGAGAACCTACGGGAAAGCATTCATTTGTATTTGTTGCGTGCCCCCATGGATCTAATATGCTTTCGTCAATATGCCATATCAGGAGCCCTGCGCCGGGCAGGCCAGCGTCAAAGCCTGTTTTCTGCCGGTTTTCAACCAGAAAATACTCTCCTCCTGCCGATTGGCTGCCGCTGAGCAGCTGGTAGACATCATCACTTGTCTCCGCCTGCTGGATAGGCTCATTGGCCAGGGTGCCCGTAACAAGCGTCGGCGTTATCCAGCCAAGGGCGTATTTGCTCCATGCGTCCATATGGGAAGGGCTGTCGCCGCCAGTCGTCACATAGCACCAGCAACCGCCTGCCATAATGCTCCAGACGCCAACGCCGTGGGAGCTGCCATCCGTATCATAGAGATCGGGCAGCCCCAGTGAATGGCCGTATTCATGGGCAAAAACGCCCAGGGTGCTCATGATGGTTCCGTTGTACAGTTCGGGCATGATGATATACGCGTTTACCATCACACCGTCATCTGTCATATACGCTCCCCCGTCGCTGCAGCCAGCGCTATAGGCGTAATCAAGGGTATACGAGTGCGACCAGATATCATAGGTGTTTCGGGAAACTTCTTCGCCAATGCCCTGGTGCACGATGGCCACCTGGTCGACATAGCCGTCAAGATCCTGGTCATAGGGCGCAAAATCAAACCCTGCGGCATCCGCGGCGATGACTGCCTCGCGCACGAGCGTTCCTACCCACCTGTCATTCTGCTTATTATAATTTTCGCCATAGTAATCATGCGGTTTGGCCGCGGTATACCAGCCGGCCACCCCGCCGGGACCCGAGGACACGGAAAACTTACCGTACGACATTTCCTGGTAATAATCCTGCAAGCTGTATGTAGAGCTGCCAAAAAAAAGTCCGTCGAAATCCGACGCATTGTACGTGGTGAAGGTATCGCTGAAATTAATCAGAATGACGACAAGGTTTGCCGTGCCTGTCGGCGACACGGCCTTCCGAGGAAAATTTTCACCCTGCCACTGAATAAGCTGACTGTCTCGGGGGATAAAATGCCGTTCGATGCGCTTGCCCAGGCCTGCGGGTGGCGGTTCAATGCCCACCGTTCCGCCCATAAGAAATGGCCTGCCGGCAGCATCCTGAGTAATATACTTCCATTCGCCGGTTTTTTCATCACGCCGGATTGCATACCCGTCCTTTGTTTCCAAGCCGCTCCTGTGCTCATCGCCCCATTGAAACACCTTGATAACCGTGCCATCGGGCTGAACAAGCGAATGCTCTATAGGCGCCGCAGGCATTGCCCAGGCGTGCCGACACAGGCCCGTGATACAGAAAAAGAACAGCATAAAAAAAATACTGGCTGCAAAACGTTTATTCATGAATCACTCTTACCGCAAGCGGAGTCAAAATACACCCCTGTTTTTGTATTAATTTCGTCCCGGCCGCGCTCTTTTTTTGAGCGACAAACTTAATCTAGTTTTACATATCAGACCGCTTGCCGCGTCACAAGATATTTCATCCACGGATATTCTCTTTCATATTAAGCTAACCCGGATTATTCATGATGTTACATCAAAGCCAGTGCATGCGGGTGGCTACACATCAACAGCGTTTTTCTGTTTCGCGCATGCCTAGCACACCAACAACTGATAGGAACTTGCTACGGGATGGAACTTGCTACGGGATGGGTTGAATATAGAACGAGGGCGATTGTGTGTCAAGATTAATGTCGGCGCAAGATGTTGGATGGGGTTTTGGGTGCGGCCTGCGATTTAGAAATAAAAAATCTTGGGGCGCGGCGGGCGCCTCTGATATGTGGTGTTATGTAAACCCGAAAGGAAAGATAAAAAGCTATTTCGTCTTGCGCCAGAAAACACCTGTCCAATCAATTTTTTTGATTTCATCATTAATTCCATTTGCCTTACGATAATCCAGAACGGCTTTATTACATGCAGGATAGCATCCGTAATCATCGACAATCACGTAGCCGCCGATGGAAAGTTTTGGATATAAATTCACCAAACTGTCCATGGTCGACTCGTAGAGATCTCCGTCGATCCGCAGCACAGCCAATTGATGAATTGGAGCCTTTGGCAAGGTATCTTTAAACCACCCTTTCAAAAAAACCACCTGACTGTCTAAAAGGTTGAAAGCTTCAAAATTAGCTTTGGTTTTTTCAATCGGACAAGTCATAGATGTATCTTGATACAAATTCATCCCTTTATCTTGAGGAAATTTATGCAAATCAGGTTTTGGACAACCTTCGAATGAGTCGGCTACATACACTTTCCGGTCATGGACGCCATACGCTTTCAGAATACCTCTCATAAAAATTGTCGCGCCGCCTCTCCACGCGCCGCATTCGATAAGATCGCCAGGAATCTTTCTCGAAAGAACATCCTCAACACAAAATTGAATATTATCCAGTCTTTTAATGCCGATACATGTCATGGCAGTTGGAGGCGAGTCGTGCCCTTCTAACCTGGCCTGCGAATTCATCGGGGGTTTTTCCTCAGTTCCATATATCCAATTTGTTAAACTTTTCTTCATCAAGTCAAAGTATAAATCTTTAACATTCACTGCTTCAGAGTATTCGCTGGCAATGGCATTTCTATCTTCACAATAGCCATTAGAAGCAAACAGAAAGATCATCGCCACCACAGCCGTTATTTTTCTCATATGTACTCCTTATAAGATCTCTCGTTTTTTTCAATTGCCTATTTCAGGTCTCAAACGTACATTTAATTATTGATAGGAACTCGCTTTGGGATGGGCAGAATATAAATTAAGGGCGGTTGTGTGTCAATACAAGGTTTGCCGCAAGATATGGGCAGGGCCGGTCGGGCCAAAAATAAGCGGCGTGATTAAATATCTTGCGGCGCGGCGGGCGGTCTGATATGTGGGTCAACCCGGAAGGCTGTTTTTGTGCGCACCTTGACCATTCCGAAGGGGCTAAAAATTCCGTAGGGGTTTTAAATTTTAAACCCCTACAATCAAATATAGGCTTCAAAGGGGTAATCGGGATCGGAGGCCAGAATGACGGGTGGTGAAAACCCTGCAAAACGCAAGCCCCTTTAACCTCAATCCTCTCCCCCTCGAAGGCGAGGAAATTTTTTGCTTAATTCACAGTATTGGGGACTATGGGGAGGGAGCCTAACTGATAATTTTAAATGTTATAAACTCCGACTAGATTTCTTAATATATTAGCCCCGTGTCAGCTGCCGGTACTTGATGCCCACGCGGCCGCTGCTGGTCGCCTCGACCGCAGCCCTCGCGCCCGGACCGACCACGTCGATGACGGGCATGCTGTAGGCCTCGCGCAGCTGCTCGGTTGCCACGGCCGACGCGGTATTGCAGGCAATCACCAGCAGATTGATATCCTGCCTGTTCAAAAATTCCGTGTTGGCGCGGGCGTATTTCTGTACGGTCTGAGCCGAGCGCGTGCCGTAGGGCACCCCGCGGTATCGCCCAGATACTTTATCGTCTCAAGAGGAAGCCGCTGCCGGATTTCGCGCAGGACCGTCAGGCCCCCGATGCCGGAGTCGAAAATGCCAATTGCCTGTTGAGAATGCGCTGCCAAGATGCTACTGCCGTGCCTGATACTTTTGGGACGAATCAGCAGTGCAGGCAACAGAGGCACTAAAGTCAAGAGAGAAGCACAGACAGACGCGTAAAAACGGCTGTTATGCCGATTGGTCCGGGTGGCGGGATGTTAGTGCGGCTGAGGATCTGTACACGCATCGTCCCGGCCAGGCGATGACGACCGTGCAGCGTCTTTGCCCGGGGTTTAAAATAAAAGCAGGCAGAGAGCCTGGCGGCCTGTCTGCCTGCTTTGCGTATGCTGCATATGCCCGGTACCCATTTATCTGCCATGCGAGACGAAGGGTCTACAGGCAAAAAATCTGCTATGGCAGCACTTTGAAAAAATAACTACTTGAACTCGTTGTCTGTCCGGCACAATCTCTTATTGCAAACGTAAACATATACAGTTCACCGATCTGCAGGTTTTTAATCGGCAGTCCGGTATAGGCAGACCCCTGATCGGCGTCAGCGACAACAGGGAGATTCTTCCTTTCTCCGTTGGGGATTTTTATGTATGAGGCTGTGTGCGTAGGATCGTTTTCACATATTCCATAATCATCGCTGAAAGTCCACAGCACGTTAACATTTTGTCTGAGGGTGGTTGGATTTGTATATTGTCGCGACAGCATCGGCCACCCACCGGCTGCCACCCACGGACCGCCCGTAATTACCGGAGGCTTATCAATCACGACCACAAAAAAGTATGTCGGTGACTCCTTTGTCTGGCCGGCACAATCTTTTATTTGAAAGCTGAAAGAATACGTGCTTCCGTTCTGCAGATTTTCAATCGGCAGTTCGGTATAGGCATACCCCTGATCGGCGTCAGCGACAACAGGGAGATTAATCGTGTTACCGTATGGAAATTTCTTATAATTTGCTTTGTGCGTAGGATCATTATTGCAGCATCCATAGTCATTGCTGAAAGTCCACAGCACGTTAACATTTTGCGTGAGTCGGGTTGGATTTGTATAGGATTGCGATAGCGCAGGCCACGAACCGGCTGCCACCCACGGACCGCCGGTAATTTCAACGCAGGAATCAGCCCCATCGTTAACAAGGTCCACCTGTGAGGCGTTTGCGTTTTGATACATAAGGACGGATCCGAACAACAACAATAATAATGTAAACCAAAAATTTTTCATGCCGTGCTCCTTTGTTGGTTTCATGGTTTGTGTGCGAAAATAATTCGTCAGTTATTAGCTAAACCAATTGTTATGCAGGCTACGGTATCATCCTCCTTTCTATGTTCTTCTTTTAAACTGCCTGTGTGCATGGCGGATAAGCAATCGTCAACAGGCCACAGCCCTGTTAAGAACCTGTCTAAATAGCTATTATTGTTTTAAAATGTTATTTTTTATAAATATAGTTGTCTATAAACAAGCTATATGTTGCACATCCATATCAAGATGCATGCCGGTTGCCCGCACAAGGTGTGTAATTATTTTAGAAAAGAATTTTCAAGCAGTTGCAGTTTGAGGCGGGAAGCACTCAGAAAACAAACCCAGCGGGCAATGTGTAACAGTTACACGCGCCATGTGTAACCTGTTACACCGGAGAGAGCTTACCGGCACGTATCAGCCGGTAGCGTTCAGAATCAGGTAAACGGTTGAGCAGAACCTATCGTGGGGGGATGGGAGGAGAGCAGTTCAGAGGGTACAAACAAAAGCCGAACCAGCCAGAGCATTTAACGAAATCCTGTAGCCGGTTGGTCATTTCGAATCCGCTGACGGCGGATGAGCAATCTTTAAAGATCTCTCCCTGCAGTCGAGATGACAGGAAAAGAATAGTCTACAGTAAAAAGTTACATGCTCCGGCCCGGCGCTCACTGGTGAGCAGGCAGATTGAAAAAGCGATGCCGCGCCCTGCACAGGGCATTCTCGCAGCCGGGCAAAGGCTGCCTGCAGATTCACGACTGCTCGTTCCGCGCGGCTTTGTCCTTTTTTATTTTCCTGTAGACGGTCTGGCGGCTGACGCCCAGCAGCCGGGCGGCCCCGGCCTTATTGCCCCCGGTTTTGTCGAGCGTGGCGCTGATGTCCTGCTGCTGCGCGGCCTGCGCAAGGTAGGCGGGAAGGTGCTCGGCGGCAATGACGCTGTCGCGGCACAGCACGAATGCATGCTCTATGACGTGCTTGAGCTCGCGTATATTGCCCGGCCAGAAGTGGTTCAGCAGCACCGCGAGCACCTCGTCGGTAACGCCCCCAATGTTCTTTTTGAATGCCGCGTTGTAGGTTGCGCAGTTGGTAGCGACTGCCGTAGCAGGATCGGGATGTCTCAAGGCCGGCCGATACGTTCAAGCGTTTTTATATCGGCGGCAGGCATTGGAAAGCCCGGGTTCAGCCGTGCAGGCAGGGGCCTTAGCCCCGTGTCAGCTGCCGGTATTTGATGCGGTGCGGATCTGAAGCTGCAGCGCCCAGGCGCTGTTTTTTGTGCTCCTCGTATTCGGTGTAATTACCGTCATAAAAATAGACCTGGCTTTCGCCTTCGAAGGCCAGAATATGCGTGGCGATGCGGTCCAGAAACCAGCGGTCATGGCTGATGACCAGCACGCAGCCCGCGAAATTTTCAAGCGCCTCCTCAAGGGCCCGCATCGTATTTACGTCAAGATCATTGGTCGGCTCATCCAGCAGCAGTACATTGGCCTCTTCTTTCATCATGCGCGCCAGGTGCACGCGGTTGCGCTCGCCGCCCGACAGCAGCCCCAGCTTTTTCTGCTGGTCTGTGCCGGAAAAATTAAACTTGGCCACATAGGCCCGCGAATTGACCTCGCGCGTGCCGAGCTTTATCATGTCAGAGCCCTCTGATATCATTTCCCAGATCGATTTATCCGGGTCGAGCACGTCGCGGCTCTGGTCGACATAGGCCAGCTTCACAGTATCGCCAAGCCGGATGGTTCCCGCGTCGGGCTGCTCCTGGCCTGTTATCATACGAAACAGGGTTGTCTTGCCCGCGCCGTTGGGCCCGATGATGCCCACGGTAGCGCCCGGCGGCAGGAGAAACGACACATTTTCAACCAGCAGACGGTCGCCGTAGCCCTTGCTCACATCCTTGCACTCGATGACCACATCGCCAAGGCGCGGTCCGGGCGGGATATAGATTTCAAGGTCCCGGCCCTGCTTTTCAGCGTCTTGGCTGAGCAGATTTTCATAGGATTGAATGCGCGCCTTGGACTTGGCATGCCTGCCTTTGGGGCTCATGCGAATCCATTCAAGCTCGCGCTCAAGGGTCTTCTGCCGGCTGCTCTCGCTTTTTTCCTCCTGCGCAAGCCGCTTCTGCTTTTGATCAAGCCATGAGGAATAATTGCCTTTCCAGGGAATGCCCTGGCCCCGGTCAAGCTCAAGAATCCATTCGGCCACATTGTCCAGAAAATAGCGGTCATGGGTAACGGCGATAATGGTGCCCTCGTAGCGCTGCAGGTGATGCTCGAGCCAGGCCACGGTTTCGGCGTCGAGATGGTTGGTGGGCTCGTCCAGCAGCAGGATATCGGGTTTCTGCAGCAGCAGCCTGCACAGGGCCACCCGCCGCCGCTCGCCGCCCGAAAGGATTTTTACGGGCATGTCGCCAGCGGGGCACCGCAGGGCATCCATGGCCATTTCCAGGCGCGAATCAAGATCCCAGGCATTCAGGGCGTCGATTTTCTCCTGTACCACACCCTGACGCTCGATGAGCTTATTCATCTCATCATCGCTCATGGGCTCTGCGAATTTTTCGCTGATTTCGTTGTATTCTTTAACGCAATCAACAGCCTCCTGCACGCCTTCCTCCACCACCTCGCGCACGGTTTTTTCATTGTCCACAAGGGGCTCCTGCTCGAGATAGCCGATGGTGTAGCCCGCCGACAGGGTGATTTCGCCATTATACTCTTTGTCGACACTGGCAAGAATTTTCAGCAGCGTGCTTTTGCCCGATCCATTGAGGCCGAGCACGCCGATCTTTGCTCCGTAGAAATAGGAAAGATAAATATTTTTAAGGATCGGCTTCTGGTGGTAGAATTTGCTCACGCCGATCATGGAATAGATAATCTTATTGCCTTCTGTAGCCATGCTGAAAAAACCTCCGGTAAATTTGCTGGTAAAGAATTGCAGTGCTCTCGTGCGCAAGCAAACTACTGCAAAAAGCCCTTTCGCGCAAGATACTTTTCACCGACGGAGTATATGAAGCCGCAGAAACAAAGAACTGCGGCACTGTGAGGGGCGGCGCTGGACAAGGAAACGGTTGAGGCGACATGGTCTGCTCAAGGCGGTTGCAACAAATCCTTGTATGCATTGTTTTATACAGCACAGACGGTCGTGCTTGACACAACCCCTATTATTTATATACTATGTTCAAACAACTTTGCACAAAGGAGAAAAGAGATGAAAA